>CAZUEI010000110.1:0-6870 GCA_964618985.1 uncultured Chloracidobacterium sp. | reverse complement strand
ATATCTCGCTCGGCATTGTCTGCGAGGAGCTTGAGGCTTGCGATACGTTTTTGCGAGTTGCGATGTCGGTCCATGTCGGCTTGAATTCACTTAGCGTTTATAGCTGGGGCAACGAGGAACAGAAGCAGAAATACTTGGTTCCGCAGGCGAAGGGCGAAAAGATGGCGACGTTTGGCTTGACCGAGCCTAACGCCGGTTCGGATGTTGTCGGAATGCGTTCCTATGCAAAGCGTGACGGCGACGATTGGATACTGAACGGCGAGAAGATGTGGATCTCGCTTGGCGATGTCGCGGATCATTTCCTGTTCTTTTGCTGGACCGATCAGGAAAAGCAAAAGGTACGGGACCATTCCGGCATAAGCTGTTTTATCGTCGAACGCTCGATGTCTGGATTTTCGAGCGGGACGCTGCACGGCAAGCTCGGCATCCGCGCGGGAAACACCGGCTACTTCTCGCTGCAGGATGTTCGCGTGCCGAAGGAGAATATGCTCGGCCAGGAAGGCGAAGGGTTTAAGATCGCTATGTTCTCGCTCGAAAACGGACGTTACACTGTCGCTTCTGGTGCGACAGGTGTGATCCGTGCTGCCCGCGATGCGTCGGTTTCGTATGCGAACACCCGCGAAGTTCAAAACCAGAAGATAGGCAATTTCCAGCTTGTAAAACAAAAGATCGCCAACATGGAAGCCGATTACGAGATGGCTCACCTGCTGTGGCTGAAAGCCGGTTATCTCAAGAACATGGGCTTGCCGTCGGCACGCGCCGCGAGCCTCGCAAAATGGCAGGCGACGGTTCGCAGCGAAACAGCCGCGTCAATGGCGATCGAGATCCACGGTGCTAACGGCTATACAAACGACTATCCTGTCGAACGCTATCTGCGTAATTGCAAAGCCGCTGTGATTTACGAGGGAACGCGCGACATACACACGCTGATGCAGGCCGATTGGGCGTTGGGCCTGAAAAAGGAAAAGGCGGCCCGCGTCAGCTTGCCGCCCTACAAAGCAGCCGACAGCAAAGATGCGTCGGCCTGAGGCCTATTGAGCAGTATTTGAATTTGCTGCCGGCTGTTTTCGATCAAGCGGGTTTCTGTTCGTCATTTTCCATTCGCCATCCTCTTTCACGAAAACCACGGGAATGCCGTTCGGATATTTGTCTGAACGAATTCGCGCCACCGCACTGTCGCCTTCGATCTTTTCGTTGTTAGCTTCGCAGAGATTACCCGTAACCTTATCCGTGGCCTCGAGGAATTTGATCAGGCTTTTTGCCTTTTCCAGTTTCATCTGTTCCTCAAAGAACTTGATAGTGTCCTTCGAATAGACCTTACGCAAAGCAACTTCGTCCATTTTTTTCCAGGCTTCGCAATAGGCTTTAAATACAGGCGTCAGCGTCGGTGCATTGTTCGTAACTTCTTCAGGAGCTTTTTTTGTTGTTTCCAGAGGATTGTTCGTGTTGCCTTTTGCCGCGCCGCTGTTCGAATTTGCCGGCGGCCCGCCGCAGCCGGACAAACTGACACAAAACAAACCAACCGCCAAAGTTATGACTATTTTTGATCGCATAATAGGTGACTATACTCCTAAAAATTTAGAATTCAAGAGTATAATAAATTTATCCGAATGAACAAAACCGCGCAAACAGAACTGCACCGCCTGTTTTTGATCGAACGCCTGCCCGAACCGTTGACCCGCGCCAGCAGCCATCTGCAGCTTTTCGACAATTACATCGAAAATACACGGCTGCGTCTGCGGAACATCCGCGATCCGTATTCGAAAAGCTGGACGCGTATATTGCAGCAGCGTTTCCCTGCGGTCGATGGCGAATACGCCGTGACCAAACTCGCCGAAATACACCTGAACGACGCCGAGCATGCTGCATTTGAGCGTTTCGAAGGCCGCGAGATACGCAAGAACCGCTATTTTCATGAATTTGACCGCGTGTCGTTCGCGTTCGACGTTTATCTCGGGCCGTTATGGGGGCTGAATACCGCCAGAGTCGATTTCGAAACGCGTGACCGCATGGAAAACTTCATCCCACCGCCGTTTGCCATCTTCGAAGTAACCAGCGAAGTATTTTTCACCGGCGAAAATCTGGTCGGCAAAAATTTCACCGACATCCAGGCCGAAGTCGTCCGGATCGGCTCCTTCGCCCCGCCCGAACCCGAGATGCCTGATGAGTAAGGACTAACGCTTTCGGGGCGTTAGAGTGACGGAGCGTTCGAGGGAGTCGTAAATTTGAAGATAGATCTTTGTTTCCTGCGGGATGAGTGATGTCCAGTTTTCGCCGCCGCGGTTGATGTAGCCGGGGAGACGTGCAGGGTTGGAATTGTATCCTGCCGCCATGAGTTGCTCCTGCGTGGCGATGCCTGTTTGCATCGCGTCGAAGACTGTAGGGCTAGCAATGAGATCGTTCCAGGTCATTTGCATATAGAGCAGCATCGCCTGTGTCGCATTGACGTGGTTGCGCATTCCTTCGACAAAGTCCGGCATCAGATTGGCGTTTGGAAAGCGGCTGCGGACCATTCGATACGTTGCCGGGATCATCTGAACCATCCCGCCGGCACCTGCCGAACTTACGGAATAACGGTAGGTCTGTCCCTCGTTCAGGGCGTAGAGCGTAAAAATGTCGTTATAGATATTTGGGTGAAATTCGGTGCGAAAACGCTGGTGATCGACGTGCTCGACCGTGGCAAGTCGTTCGGCAATATCGGCGACCTTTGGCTGGATCATGTATCCTTTGTTCCGCAATTGATCCCGCGCGATCTCGATCACGTTTTGAACATAAAAGCGTCCGGCACTGACGACTTCGGGTGTCACGAGGCCGGGATGCGTTGACATGTAATATGCGGTTTCGATGTAGCGGCCGCCTCGTTCGACGGGATACTGCACAAGCAAAGGCAGTTGTGCCTGATTGTTCTCATCCGTTATTGCAATAGGCGTGTTGACGCCGTTCGCTCGTATCGTCCGCGACGTAAGCTGGCGGCCATTTGCTGAGACGACCGGCGTTACAATATTCGGATTTAGAAAATCATCTTTGCTTATTACTATGTAGTCGATCTTTTTGTCTCGCCAATTGTAATAGGCGATCCGCACAAGGCTGGGAATGGCCGATAGATCGGCCGGTTCGGTTATTGCCGTCGCTATTGGCCGCGTTTGCATTTCGCGTTTGGCCTCGGCGATCTTGCTTTTGATCTGTGTAAAACTGAGTCCTTTGTAACTAAGGTTGCTCGCTGTCGATGGCGGAAGCGGCGGATTTTGCCCGACAGCATTAGGAGATTTCGAGGGGGACGACGCAGGCGGGGTTTTGATCGTCTGGTTCGGCGGCACCGTATTTGTAACCACTATGCGAGGCAACATCTGCTGTTTTTTTTCTGTTTGGGCAAAACTTGAAACTGCTGAAGTCGCGAAAACAAAAAGAGCGATGCAAATGCTGTTCTTCATAATAGTTTTATTGGAGAGAAGTGCTGTGGAGTAAGCAGGTATAAGATTCTCTCAATCGACATACAGTTGTCAACCATTTTTCGATAATTTTATTCCATAAACAACGAATATTAGTGCTCCTTCCAGGTTGTTACACGAATCCTGTTGAGGTATAACTAACTTTTTCGCGTCATTAGTGGGGCATTATCTAATATGAAACAACTCTTTGGAACGGACGGGATTCGCGCCCTGGCAGGCGAATTTCCGCTTGATGAAAAGACGGTGCGGATCATCGGAGCGTCCCTGGCGCGGCAATTTCGTGAAAAACTCGGCCGCGATCCGCGTTTTATCTCAGGCCGAGACACGCGCGAATCAGGAAGTTGGATCGAGGCAGCATTTCACTCCGGAGCAGCGACTGAAAATGCCGTTTGCGAATCGGCCGGCGTGATCACTACTCCGGGCATCGCTTATTTAGCCAACGCCTGTGATTTTGACGCAGGTATCGTTATCAGCGCGTCACATAATCCATATCAGGACAACGGAATAAAGATTTTTCTGCCGACGGGGAAGAAAATAGATGAGGCAACTGAACGCGAGATCGAGCGGGATATTTATTCTGACATTGATTCAGTAACACACGCTGTTGAGTTTCGTTTGGAAAGTGCCGACGAGTTTCGCCGGAAATATCTGGATCATCTAGAGCAGGAGGCCAGCGATCTTTCTATGACAGGAGCAAAGATCGTCATTGATTGTTCAAATGGCGCTGCATCCGAACTGGCACCAATGTTGTTTGGTGAACTCGGCGCCGATGTCGTTACGATTCACAACCAACCCGACGGCCGCAACATTAACGAAAATTGCGGCTCGACGCATATTGGCGATCTGCAGACAAAAGTCGTCGAAGAAAATGCCGATCTTGGGGTCGCATTTGACGGCGACGCCGACCGAGCGCTTTTTGTTGATGAAAATGGAGACTTAGTTGACGGCGACGCGATGCTTTGGATCATGGCCCAATATCTAAAGGGACATGGTAAGTTGGCGAACTCAACAGTTGTCGCTACGGTGATGAGCAACATCGGCCTCGAACTCGCGCTGAAATCGAAGGATATAAATTTGTTGCGGACCGATGTCGGTGATAAATATGTGCTCGAAAAACTCATCGAAACTGGTTCTGAGATCGGCGGCGAGCAATCGGGGCATATCATTTTTCCCGAGATCAGCCTTGTCGGTGATGGCATGATGACCGCGTTGCTTTTGCTGCGGGCGATAACGGAAAAAGGCGTTTCGCTATCGGAAGCCGTGAGTGGATTTGTTCGCTATCCGCAGATATTGGTTAATGTAAAAGTTAGAGAAAAATTGCCATTTGATGATGTGCCTGAGGTCGCTGCTGCCTCGAAACAGATCGAAGACGAACTCCACGGCGAAGGCCGTTTGCTTCTTCGTTATTCCGGCACGGAAAATCTCGCCCGAGTGATGATCGAGGGGAAAGACCAGACAGCCATCGAGTTGCAGGCATCGCGGCTTGCCGACGTGATCCGAAAAATTTTAGGCTAGAATGCTGATCGCATTATATCGTTGGAAGATCAAGCCAGATTACGAGCAGCAGTTTATTGACTCGTGGTCGGAGATCACGTTGTATTATCGAGAGAATCACGGTTCCTTTGGCTCGCGGCTTCATCGGGGCAGCGACGGCCTGTTTTACGGTTATGCCAAATGGCCTTCGGCAGTGCAGCGTGCCAAAGCCTTCAAGACCGGCGAAGAACACCCGACGCGTCCGGCAATGATCGAAGCAATTGAGGAATCATTCCCTGAAGTTTTGCTCGAAGTCGCTACTGATTTACTGATTTGGGATGAAAAATCTTAAGATAAATTTCGACCTGGAAACTTTTTCATACACGATAACTGTCGGCAACAAACTGCTTGACCAATGCGGCAAGTGGGCACGAAAATGTTTGGGCAAAGACGCCGCGAAGGTCGTGATCGTTTCAAATCCGACGGTTTTCAAACTTTACGGAATACAAACCGAGCAAAGCTTTCGCAACGCGGGTTTTGAGGTTTCGCATTTTTTGATGAAGGACGGCGAACAGTATAAAACTCTCCGTTCTGCCGAGTCTGTTCTCAAATTCTTCTCAGAAAAACAGCTTTCACGAACGGATGCCGTCGTTGCTCTCGGCGGCGGCGTGGTTGGCGATCTGGCAGGTTTTGCTTCGGCAGTTTATCTGCGCGGGATTTCGTTTTTGCAGATACCGACGACGCTTCTCGCAATGATCGATTCATCGGTCGGCGGCAAAACCGGGGTTAATTCAGCGTTTGGCAAAAATCTTATCGGCGCATTTCATCAGCCGAAAGGCGTTTTGATCGACATCGAAACATTAAAAACTCTGCCGACTCGTGAGTTAACCGCCGGGTTTTGTGAAGCAATCAAACAAGGAGCGATAGGCAACAAGAAGCTTTTCAAACAAACTTCCGATTTTCTTTCTGCATTTCCTCCGAGCGATTTTGCCAAATTTGCCGATGTAAAAAAGTTCAAATCTCAAATTTCAGGTCTGATATTCTCTCAAATCGCATATAAGGCCGAAATCGTCGCAAACGATGAGAGAGAATCCTCGACACGAACTGACCGTAGATCAAGAAAAATCCTCAATTTCGGGCATACGCTCGCTCACGCACTTGAAAAGGTCACTGATTACAAACATTTGAAGCATGGCGAGGCTGTAGGTTACGGGATTTTGTTTGCAGCCGAACTATCAAAAAACCTTGCGCTTTGTGGCGAAAAAGATGTAAAATTGTTATACGATGTTGTGCATCGTGCCGGCCCGTTGCCGCGCCTTGCAAACATTGACGCACAAGAGGTTTTTGAGGCTTTCAAACACGACAAAAAACACTTGTCCGGTTCGCTCCAAATGATTTTGATTAGAGGAATCGGCAACCCGGTCATCTTCAACGAAAAAGACTTGCCGCGATCGATCATTCTAAAAACCCTCAGAAATTCTCTACAAAAATGGGCTTGAGTTAACGCTAGCCGCTCTTCTCCTGGGAGATCAAAGAAATGAAAAATTCCGCAAAAAATCGTGCTTCCGAACGAGGCAGTGCCGGTGTCAAATTTGCCATTGCCCTAGTTGTGATCTTGCTTACCGCGCACGCCGGTTATAATTACATACCCGTTGCTTACGACGCGGAAAGTTTGAAATCCGATATGGCGACCGCGGTCCTGCAAGGGTTGGCAATGCCGGGCAAGATGGATCCTGTGGCCAATGTAAAGTCGCGCATTCAACAATCAATTCAACGAAATAACATACCGCCTGAAGCCTTGGTGGACGTAAAACAGAACGCAAATGCCATCACTGCGCAAGTTGTTTACACAAAACAGGTCAATATTTTACCATTCGGCATTTACAGATATGCCTACCACTTTGACCATACTGCAACTCCGACCGGATTTTTACTGAAACAATAATTC
>CAZUEI010000109.1:0-6875 GCA_964618985.1 uncultured Chloracidobacterium sp. | reverse complement strand
GAAAACCACGTCATATTCGGAAACTTGCGTCATATCGAGAAAACCACGTCATATCCGGAAACTTGGTATTTCAATTTGCTTGAAAATGCGCTAGCTTGAGGCGGGACTAATGTAGTGGATAGTGGAAAGTGGAAAATGGAAAGTGTCAGAACCGGGAGCGATAGCGACTGGGTTCTTTTGCTCACGAAAAAAACGCTGGGACACGTGGGACACGTGGGACAGCAGGGACACTTGGGACACTTGGGACACTGGGACAGCGTTCCAGCAAGGATCGGCGGTTCCCCAAACCTTGGAACACCGTAACTTATCTATTTACAGGGATTACGGATTTGTAACACAAGGTGTTACATTTTTTCAAAAATCGTGGAACAGGGGCAAAATACAGAGCTTAACTTCAATTCAATGAATAGCTTACGCCGTTCCAGTCGGGTTTGGAACAGCGTGGAACAGATATCAGCGGCAGTTGGCAGTACGCGGTCGGCAGCATGCTGCAGGTGCGAAACCGCACTATACGATTTAGCGTATAAATGCGTCAGTATTTGCTGCAAGATAAGGAGTTTGGAATGATCAGAGGATTGTTAAGCATTGCTGCGTTATTTATCATTATTATTATTGGCCGCCTAGTTATTGTTGCTCAGACAGATATGAAACCACCCGTCGCCAAAAAAGAGCCGAAGGTTTTGAAGATCCACGGTTATGAGATCACCGATAATTACGCGTGGATGCGTGACCGCAGCGAGAAGAAAGACCCGGCGATCATCGATCATCTGACTGCGGAAAATGCCTATACAGAATCGTTCATGGGACAGCATAATGGCTTTACTGACAGTCTTTACAAAGAAATGCTCGGGCGGATAAAGCAGGACGACACGAGCGTGCCGTATAAATTTGGCGAGTATTGGTATTTCACAAAAACAGAAGAAGGCAAGCAGTATCCGACCTATCTTCGCAGCCGATCAAAGGACGGCAAGGACGCCGAGGTCCTTCTCGATCAGAACGAGATGGCAAAGGGATATAAGTATTTCTCCGTCGAGGATTTTTCACCGAGCGATGACGGCAATTTCCTTGCTTTTTCGACCGATACGACAGGTTACAGGCAATTCACGCTTCAGATCAAGGACCTCAGGACTGGCAAAATGCTGCCGGACAAGATAGAGCGCTCTACGTCGTCCGAATGGTCTAATGACGGCAAATATCTCTTTGTCGGACAGGAAGACCCGGTCTCGAAACGCTCGGATAAGATATGGCGGCACACCGTCGGAACCGACAAGAACGAACTTATTTTCGAAGAAAAGGACGTGCTTTTCGATGCTCAAATCAACCGCTCGCGTGACCGCAGCATGCTATTTATCGGTTCGATTGCGAAGACCATGCGCGAATATCGTTACCTTGCGGCAGACGATCCGCTTGGCAAATGGAAAGTGATCTCACCTCGCCGAGACGGGCACGAATACTCTGCAACGTTTGATAGCGGCGAATTTTACATTAGGACGAACCAGAACGCGGAGAATTTTAAGGTCGTCCGCGCACCGGCGAGTGACCCGGCCGAAAAGAAATGGACCGACTTTATAGCTTACAACCCGGCGATCAAGATCGAGGGCATCAGTTTTTTTAAAGGCCATGCGGTTGTCTCGGAAGTCGAGAACGGCCTCGAATATCTGCGGGTAATAGATACAGGCAAAAAGCGCACGGAAAAGCGGATCGAAACGCCAGAGGATGTTTACACGATGAGCATGGCGATCAATCCTGAATACGACACGCCGGGCATTCGATATAGCTATGCGTCGATGATAACGCCGAATTCGACTTACGAATTTGATTTTGCAACGCGAAAGAGCACTCTGCTCAAGCAGCAGGAAATTCCGAGCGGCTACGACAAAACCAAATACGAAACGACACGCGTTTGGGCGACTGCACGCGACGGCGTCAAGGTGCCGATCCTCATAATGATGAAACGCGGAACAAAGCTCGATGGCTCGGCCCCGATGCTGCTTTACGCTTACGGCTCTTATGGCGTGTCAATGACGCCATATTTTTCATCAGCGCGTCTTTCGCTCGTTGACCGCGGAATGATCTATGCCATAGCACAGATACGCGGCGGCGGTGAACTGGGTGAGAAATGGCGGCAGGAAGGACGTATGTTCAAGAAACTGAATACGTTTTATGATTTCATCGACTGCGCCAAATGGCTGCAGGCAAATAAATACACTTCAGCGGACAGGCTGGTGATCGAAGGCGGCTCGGCAGGCGGTTTGTTAATGGGAGTAGTCGTCAATATGTCGCCGGAAACCTTTCACGCCGCGATCGCGCAGGTACCATTTGTGGACGTTATGAATACGATGATCGACGAGACGCTCCCGCTCACTACCGAAGAGTGGATCGAATGGGGCAACCCGCGTGACGATAAAAAGGCGTGGGATTATATGGTCCAATATTCGCCATACGAGAATGTCAAGGCACAGAAGTACCCGAATATGCTTATTGAAACGTCGCTCAACGACAGCCAGGTAATGTATTGGGAAGGCGCCAAATGGGCCGCAAAGCTGCGGGACATGAATACGGGCAATAACGTGATCTTACTAAAGACCAATATGGGAGCCGGCCATGGAGGTTCGTCAGGCCGTTACGATCAACTGAAAGAGGTCGCTTTCGAATTTGCTTACGCGTTGACGCAGGTTGGGTTAACAAAATAGAAGTATTAGTAGAGTGGGCAGTGCAGAAGCCCGCACGTAAGGGCGGTACACTCAACGTTGAATGTACCGCCCTTACTTACGTGCGGGCTTCTGCATTCTGGTCGTGCATTTTGACATGTTCATTCAGTCAAATTGACCGAATAGAACTTGACGGTTGTTGCCTATTGCCTTCAGCATTTCTCTCGAACCTCAATAAATATCAGCATAAAATCTGTTTCACCTTGTTTGGCACACGCCTTGCCAAATAGGGTGCGGCGGAATGCCGTCTGTATGTCACAGACTTTCATAGTATGGGAGAATTTATGATTAGCAAACAACGCACCAGAGTAATGACCTATCTTCTCGTTTGGACATTACTTTTTCCAACGTTGATTTTCGGCCAGCAAACAGGAAAGGCCGATTCGGCTAAGACGTCGGCCATTAAAACCACGACGTCATCCTTCATGGACTATCTGATCGAAATTTCGGCCGGATACGATACCAGTCAGGAATATTCAAAGGAATCACAGGCGATCGCGCGTGTTTTGACTAACACAGTGAAAAGCCCGGTCCTGATCGATAATAACGGCTATGCTCGTGACATGGTTCTGCAATCGGTTGCAGAACGCCTAGCTGCACGCACTAATACGAAAAAGCTATACCGCATTAACTGGAACGCGCTGTTCTCGACGGGCAAAGATCTGACCGAGATTGAATCGACGCTCAACGGCATTATCAAACATGTCGAAACATCGAAGGGCAAAAAGGTTATTTTCCTTGATGATATTGCAAGTTTTTCGTCAGAAGCGCCGATGCTCGGTGCGCAAGTCGCCGGAGTTCTTTACAATGCGCTTTCACAGGGCAGGATACAGATCCTCAGCGCTTCGGACGCCGACAGCTTTGAACAGCAGATAGCGGGTGATAACCGGTTGCGTTCGCGATTTGAGAGGATCGAGATTGCAAGGGATAACGATGACGACGGATTTGTCGGCGATAAGCTTTCGCCCGACCTGAGAGCGTTGGTCGAAGGCTCCGATCAGGAAAAGGTGGTGAAAGTCATTCTCCAGTCAGACGATATTGAAAATCAGCAGCTTCTCACCGTCCTTTTGCGTAACGGCGTCACGATCGACGGCCGGGCGACTTCATTGAACATGCTTATAATCGAACTGCCTGTCCGCTTAGCGGAAGAGGTCGCAGCCGTAAGGAGCGCCAAGCATCTTTCTCTCGATAAAGAAATTCAGTCTTTCGGACATGTTGAGACGACCACTGGTGTTTCACTCGTCCGCACGCAGACAACCTACGCGACGCCGGCCGGTACGCCATTCAGTCTTCCAAATAACCTGCCCGGAAGCTCGCCAAGCAGTTCGCCTAGCCCAATCGCAACCAGTTCGCCTACCGGCACCTACCAGCTTGATGGTACGAAAGTGACTGTTGCGGTGCTTGATTCCGGCATTTACGAGCAGCACCATATGTTTATGGATGCGAATTACGCAGACCGTGTCGTTAAGAGCGTAAATTTTGCCGGTAACTCTGCGGACCTGAATTTAGACCCTTATGGTCACGGATCGCACGTCGCCGGTATCCTCGCCGGAAGCACGGGGAGAAGCGGCGAGTTTGCTAATTACCGTAATATAGCTCCAAATGCCAAGCTGTTGAACGTTCGCGTACTAGATCAGGACGGAACTGGAACAACCGCGGGCCTCATACAGGCGATCGACTGGGTTTACGCAAATCGAGCGACCTACAATATCAAGGTAGTCAACATGAGCCTCGGAACGCCCGCGATCGAGTCATATAGAAATGATCCGCTGTGCCGAGCGGCCCGGCGTCTGGTTGACGCAGGAATCGTTGTTGTTGCTGCCGCAGGCAATCACGGAAAGAATGAAGCCGGTGAAAAATTGTACGGAGCGATACACTCGCCGGGCAATGAGCCGTCGGTAATAACGGTCGGAGCAACTAATACATTTCAAACTGACGCACGCAGTGACGATGGTGTGACGACATTCAGTTCGCGCGGGCCGACACGTTCGTATTCAACGGATATCGTCACCGGCGAAATTACTTATGATCACCTGATGAAACCCGACCTCGTGGCTCCTGGTAACAAGATCGTGTCGGCTGTCGGCAAGAACAGCAAGATTCTTCGCGATCATCCTGAATTAAAGGTTACAAACTCAGGTGCCGACGACGTGACCCTGATGCAGATGTCGGGAACGTCAATGGCCACGCCGATGGTTGCCGGAACTGCTGCTCTGCTGCTTCAGGCAAATCCAAAGCTGACACCAAATATGGTGAAGATGCTCCTCGAATATACTGCTCAGCAGATCGGCGGATACAATGTTCTCGAACAGGGAGCCGGCCAACTTAATGTTGAAGGCGCAGTAAGAGTTGGCAAGCTTGTTCGTCAGGATCTGCCGTTACTGCCTTTGCTTGGAACCAATCTGCTCACGACGACGACAATTCCAACGCACGTCACGACGATCGCGGGAACGCGATTCCAATGGGCAGGCGGTATTCTGCCGAGCTTTGGAACGATGACGGGCACGAACCTGATAATGAAGTATCAGGGGATCTACGGGTTGGGGCTCAACATGGGCGACGGCATACTTGTCGGCGACGGCATACTCGTCGGTGACGGAATCCTTGTCGGCGACGGCATACTCGTCGGTGACGGAATACTCGTCGGCGACGGAGGGTTGCTGGGAGACGGTGAAGCCCCGAACGGATTTCAGGTCATTGCCCGAGGTACCTCGGTCGGTGAGTCCAACCTGCTGTTTGGTGATTCATCACGGATGCCAAATTATTTGTCCTTTGCCAACGGCATTCTGGTCAGCGACGGCATACTGGTCGGCGACGGCATACTAGTCGGCGACGGGATCCTGGTTGGCGATAGTATGCCCGGAGGAAATTGATCTAAGATTTCTCATCGGGTCGTGGTGGCCCGAATGGGATGGTGGCGGAGAAGGCGCGAGAGCAGAAATGCCCTCGCGCCTTTTCCGTTATGGTTATGGCACCATAAAGATTTATATTGAAAAAAAATGACTTTTAACCCATAATATACATAGCCGACGATCCGACGGCTTTTGTTCCTCAATTCCAACCTCGGCACTGCTCCATATCCTGTTACGTATTTTCGACCCCCTTTTTTGACACGGATGGACTCCAGAGAAAAAAAGATAAACCTCTTTCTGCTTGTATCATTGCCCATTGCGATCGCCGCGGTGGTTTGGGCGGTCAATGGTGTGTCGTTGGAGCGGGTAGATGCGGGCGTCATAACATTGGCTGCACTTACAGTTTTTTGCAGCATTTATCTGCGTATCCAGCTTCCACGGGTAAACATTCACGTCACCATTTCCGACGGGTTGATCATACTTGCAATGCTGATATACGGCGGCGAGGTCGCCGTACTCATTGCCGTGATCGAGACGACCTTTGCTGCTTTAAACCTGTATCGCAAGGGCGTGGTGATCAAGCCGAAAACGATAGTAGCAAACATACTTATTGCCGCAATAGCCGTCTTTTCAGCATCAAAAGCTGTGTCGATGATCTTCGGCCCGACCGATGTAATTCTTCAGCGAAATGATTTTACGAGCTTTATATGGCTGCTGGCGGTAATGACGCTGACGATGTTTACGGTGAATTCGGTTTTGGTTGCAGTATTTACGTCCATAAAGAATGACCGTTCATTTTGGGCAGTTTGGTCTGAAAACTGTGTTGACGCTTTGATTATGTTTTTTACGGGCGGGATCGTAGCCGGGATCATAGTCAAGGCGCTCGAACAGATCAACTTATTACTGTTTGCCGCGGTTGTCGCGTTCTTCGGGATCATATATTTAACTTTTCGGCGCTTTGTCGAAGACGTTAAGAAGACAGTCGAAAAAGCAAAAGAGGCCGAACGCGAACGTGCAGAGCAGGCTGAACAACATCTCGGCGAACTCCAGCATTACGTTGCCGAATTGGAACGAAGCGGCGAAGCATTGAAGGAAAGCCACGAAAATTTTCGCCATGCCGCCTATCATGATGCTTTGACTGGCCTGCCAAACCGCAATTTTTTTATCGACACGCTCAAGGGCCTTCTTCAGAAAAGCCGGGAAGATATCGAAAGTAATTTTGCGGTTCTCTTCCTGGATCTGAAAAACTTCAAGACGATCAATGATAGTCTGGGCCACTCTTTGGGGGATCGTCTTATCAAGAAAGTCGGAA
>CAZUEI010000108.1:0-6901 GCA_964618985.1 uncultured Chloracidobacterium sp. | reverse complement strand
TTTCTCAATAAAACTGTGCCCGTGGTGCCGTCAACGTCAAGGTCGCCCCAGATCAAAACCTTTTCACGATTCTCAACAGCTTTTTTGATGCGATCAACCGCCTCACGCATCCCCGTCATCAAGAAAGGCTCGTGAAGATGTTCGGGCGAAGGATTGAGAAACTCTAACGCCTTTTGCGGAGTGTCATGTCCGCGCGAAATCAGGAGAGCAGCGATCAACGGACGGATATTAAGTTCCGATGCGAGTTTGCGAACTGCTTCCTGATCATGCTTCTGAATTGTCCAGCGTTTTGCGACCATGCGTGAGAGTTAATTCACAACTGGGTTTATCACGCCTTGCCAGAGCAAAACGAGGATCACTGTGCCGAGAATGAGGCGATAAATGACAAAAACAGCCGTTGAATTTCGCCGTAAATATGAGAGTAGAAACCAGATGGAGAGATAGCCAACAATTCCGGAAACAATGGTCGCTACAATGAGCGGTGTAAAACTCTCGGCCGGAAGTATTTTTACAGCCTCACGAAGCTCAAGCAAACCGCTGGCAGTGATAGCGGGAATAGAAAGTAAAAAAGAAAACCTCGCCGCGGTCTCGCGCTTTTCTCCGGCAAGCAGCCCGCCCGTGATAGTCGAACCCGAACGGCTTGCACCGGGCATCAACGCCAGAACCTGAAAAAGGCCAACCACTATCGCATCGGTGAGGCCGAGATGACGCATGTCCTTTCGTTGGTTTCCGACATATTCGGCAATCGAGAGGAACAGAGCGACGACGATCAGCATTATTGCTATGATCCAGAGATTTTTCGTGCCGCTGCCCTCGATGAAATCCTTGAACAAAAAACCCACTGTCCCAATAGGGATCGAGCCGATGATGACAAGCCAGCCGAGCCAGGCTTCTTCCGAGAGCCATATCGGTCGGACGCCGGAGGTTCCCGAAAATCTCATTCCTCGTTTCCCTGTCAACAAAGCAAAATGATCGCGGACGAACGCCACTGAAATGCCCAAAATATCACCAGCAAAATAGATAAGAACCGCCGCGAGCGTTCCCAACTGAATGACCGCCATCGTAGCAGTGATCTGCTCGGCATTTCCGTCATAGAGGTTTGTAAATCGGCTGGCAAAAACCAAATGAGCGGTTGAGCTAACGGGAATAAACTCGGTCAGGCCCTGAACGATGCCGAGGATGATTGCTTGTAAAAGATTCATGCAAAGATTTTGCGGTCGCTATCCATTATCAATTATGAATTAGGAATTTTCCACTATGACCGGTAATTCGCTCTGCTCGCGATGCGGTCATAGAGCCAGGTTGGCATGAATTTACCGGCACGCACTATCGTTGCGAGTTGCCAGGGGAATGCGGCAAATTTCTTCTTCTTTTCAATGGCTTTAATGAAATGCGGGATGGCATCATCAAGGCTCATTAAGAATGGCATCTTATTTTCGCGCCCTGCGGTGAGCGGTGTTCGGATAAAGCCGGGCTGAATGATCGTCACGGCGATCCCCAGATGTTTTACATCGAGACGAACGCTTTCAAAAAAGGCTGTCATTCCGGCTTTACTTGCGGAATACGCGGCGGATTTTGGAAGGCCTCGAAAACCGGCAAGGCTTGAAATAGCGACCAAATGTCCGTGTTCTCGTTTTAACATCTGGGGTAGAACCGCATGAACCGAATTCACCGCGCCGAGCAAATTGATATCAATAACTTTTTTCACCGCGAGCGGCTGAAGTGTCCTCGTTTCCTTATTGTTTCCGCCAATTCCGGCGTTTGCGATCAGAATATCAATATGCTCAAATTCATGGATGAAATCGTCGACCGCAGATTGAACAGCGTCTTCGTCGGTCACATCGCAGGCGAAAACACGAGCCACGCCGCCGGCTCTTTCACAGTCTCTCTTTAGCTTATCGAGCAGTTCCTTTCGTCGAGCAAGCAGCCCAAGGGTCGCGCCTTTCTTGGCAAGTGCCGCAGCTAACGCCTCGCCAATACCGCTCGACGCGCCGGTCAGGAATATTCTTTTACCTTTCCAGTTCATACCTGTTGCGGCGATTATACCTTAAGAAAGTCAGATATTATCCCCCTGGAAGCTGGGTACCTGAGTTTTTGGGCTTGTCTTTTGTCAATTGTCCGAGATTTGACGTATTATCATCGATGTTAAAAATGGCAATTATTGGAGGATGTCAATGAAATACATGATCAGTTGGTACGAGCGCTCGCAAGGGTCGCCGATTGAGTATGAGAACGCTCAGAAGCGCATACTGGATGTCTTTACTAAATGGAAAGCTCCCGGCAATTTCAAGATCGAGTTATTCGTGGTGCGAGTAGGCGATTGGGGAGGACATATGCTGGTGGAATGTGATGATCCATTGACCGTTCACAAGGTATGCTCAACGTTCCCTGCTTTTACGTTCGAGGCTCGGCCGGTGGTTCCCGTCATTGATGCTGTCCGTGTTGAACTCGAAGCGATGGCCTGGCGCGACGAACTCGATGGCAAGTAAATCAATGCACAATGAAGAGTTCGCTACTTCATTGTGCACTTTGCATTGTGAATTGTGCATTAGACCTCGACGATCGTAGTTACGATCACGGGTTTGGTGCCGATCTCTTTTTGGATAAATCGTTTCAGAAGGATACGTAAATTCTCTTTAAAGAAATTGCGGTCAACGATATGTTCGCGTTTCATGTCGCCGATGGCGGCTCGGATAGCGGAGCGTGCGCCGGCAGCAAAGCCGTTTGAAGTATCGAGTCCGGCGACGCCGTTGAATGTGATCTGAGGCTCTCCGGCGAGTTCATGCGTGGCTTTGTTGATGGTTACGACAAGCGAGATGGCTCCGCCGTAGGCAAGTTTCTTGCGTTCGCGCACAACGTCATATTCGATCTCGCCGAGTGATTCTTCGTCAATAAATGTTTTGTAAAGCTCGTGCTTGTCCACGATCTTAGCGGCAAATTCATCAACTTCAAGCACATTGCCGTTTTCGATCAAAATAATGTTGTCGTCGTTATAACCGGCGACGTGATTCTTTACATATTCCTTGTGACGGAACAGCATTCGGTATTCACCGTGGATGGGAACGAGATATTTTGGCCGCGCGGTTTCGACCATTATCTTGATGTCTTCCTGAGACGCGTGACCCGAAACATGCACCAACCGGCGTTTTTCTTCAATGATGTTTGCACCGCGTTTGTAAAGATGGCCGATCAGGCGGCTGATGCTCTTTTCGTTGCCGGGAATGATCCGGGCGGAAAGCACAACTGTGTCGCCTTTTTCGATTTCCATCCCTTTGTAGGTTGAAGTCGCCAGATTCCACAACGCGGCTCGGCTCTCACCCTGTGAACCGGTTACAAGATAACAGACCTCATCGTCATCCAACGCTCGCGCATCACCCAAAGATACCATCGCTCCGAAAGGTATTTTTAACAAGCCCTGTTCCTCGGCGATCTCGACATTCTTTTGCATCGAACGGCCGCACACGCAAACCTTTCGCCCAAATTGATGGGCAACGTCAAAAACGATCTGCAATCGATGTAGCGACGACGAAAACGTCGCGACGAACAAACGGCCCTCGGTTTGTTCAAATATTTCCTCGAAAGCCGGTATCACAGCCATTTCAGACGGCGTTCGACCCGGAACCGTCGCATTTGTCGAATCGCCGAGCAAAAGCAGCACGCCTTCGTCGCCAATTCTGGAAAGTGTCTTAAGGTCATAAGGCTTGCCGATGACGGGCGTGTCGTCTATCTTGTAATCGCCGGTGTGAATGATCGTGCCGAGCGGCGTGTGGATCGCCAGCGAAAAGCAATCGACCAGCGAATGCGAAGCGTGGATAAACTCGACACGAAAATTCCCTACTTCAATAATGTCATTCGCCTTGACGCGATGTATCAAAACCTCGTTGAGCATCCCGTGTTCTTCTAGACGCTTTTCTGCAAGCCCGATCGTAAAACGCGATGCGTAAACCGGCAGATTGAATTTCTTTAGAATGTAGGTGAGGGCACCGATGTGGTCTTCGTGGCCGTGGGTCAGGATGATCGCGGTCAGGTCGTCGCGGTATTCTTCGAGAAAGTCGAAATTCGGTATGGAAATATCAACGCCGAACGGGGTTTCTTCCGGAAAGCCCATCCCGGCATCGATGACGATCATCTCATCGGCATACCGGATGCCCATGCAGTTCATCCCGAATTCGCCAATGCCGCCAAGCGGAATTATCTCGATCTTATTCACAAAAACCCCAAATTATCGAAATTGGAGTATAGCACAGGCAATTGTATTGTGATGGGAACGATGCCGGGGAGAGTTGGCATCGCCTCTTGTTCAAAGGATTGATTTAGGTCAATATTGACCTGTTTAGTAATAGACCCTGACCCACCGCGATAATCGGACACCGTCATTCCAATAGTAACGCTTTACCGTGCGATAGCGGCGATTGCCGACCTGAGTGCGGCGATATTGGCCGTAATTCTTGTAACCATACGAATTTTTCTTACGCCAATTTCCTTTGTGTTTACCGGCCTGCCAAACGCGGTCGTTACTTGCCGATCCATGTTTTGCATGGCCTTTACCTTGCCTATTCTGTGCCGTGACCGTGTTCTCAGCCGGCATCCAAAAGAACGCGGTTGCCAAGAACATAATAAAAATTATCAATTTTTTATTCATAAATTTCTCCCGTGCCTAAAAGGCTACATATTTGAGTCTATAGTTTGGTGAATTTTCTGTGTGTATGGTTGTAAACAAAAGAAGCGCATTTAATTATGACCGATTTTTTCCAAAATCGACTAATAACTTGCATTTGTATAAAAGTTAAAATAGTTGAAACCACTACGCTCCGTCGCGCGTCTTTTCTGTAACGGCACGATTTTTAGGCCAAATAGATGAAACAGCTTTCCGACGAACAACTCGACAAATTGATTCGCAATCTGGTGAACTCTGTGGCTGCAGACGAAGCGACGGTCAACCAGATCGTGGATTCACCTGCGACATGGTGGGGTGTTCAACGGCGGATCAATGAGCAGAATTGTGCGAAAGTCTCTCCATGGCCGCCGCTAGGAAAGATGCTTCGATGGTTGATGATCGGGGCTCCGGTTGCGGCTGCTGTGGCGTTGATTTTGTCGTTCTTTATCTTTCGTCAGGCACCAAGCGACGACAAAGGCTCCGTCGCCCTTGTTTCGCCTGTCAGCTCGGTAACACAAACTGTTCCGGAAACTGTGGCTCCTAGTGACGAGCCGCTTCCCTCCGATACGAAAATTTC
The DNA here is from genome assembly GCA_964618985.1 of uncultured Chloracidobacterium sp. GTDB lineage: Bacteria > Acidobacteriota > Blastocatellia > Pyrinomonadales > Pyrinomonadaceae > OLB17. The sequence goes on along the minus strand of CAZUEI010000108.1, from coordinate 1,667 downwards.
TAACAAGGTGGTTGATGACGAGACACGCTCCGTTAAGGCCACTTCGAAACAACCAGTTCATAAGGACACCGGCAAATCGCGCAAGGTCGAACCAAAGAATCTTTTCAAGACTGAAGTAGCAAAGATGACCGAAAAAGAAGAGATCAAAACTGAATTTATAGCCCTTTCATACGCACGCGATCCCGATAGTGGGCAGATCGTTCGCGTTAAAGTGCCGAGTTCGATGATGGTTTCTCTTGGGCTTGTGACGAGCGTGAAGGCTCCATCGGATATGGTTGATGCCGAAGTGCTTGTCGGTGATGACGGGTTGAGCCGTGCAATACGATTTATTAGATAAGTTTGTTGTCCGACAAGGAAGTAAAAATGAAGACGAAAATACTATTAGCGATTATTTTTAGTTTATCACTTGCGTACGGTGCTTTTTCGCAAAGGCCGAGGCCGGGATCTGGTGGCCCGCCGCCGGGCGAAGGGCCTCGTAAAGGCGACTGGACAAAAGGAATCGACGCAAATCAGAACGGAACGATCGAAGTAGATGAATTTCAGGCAGCGATCGATAGGACTTTTGCCGATCTCGATGCAAACGACGACGGCGTTATCGATCCCAACGAAATTCCCGACCGTCGCCCGCCGATCGGCCCTGGCGGCCCGCCTCCGATGGGTCGTGGAAAACCCGGAGAATCTGGTGAACTTCGCGACAAACTGCCTCCTTTCTTTTTCATGCACAAGTTTCGCAATGCCGATTCGCTGACGAAGGCCGACCTCGAACGTGCAGCAAAAGATGTATTTGGTGATATGGACGACAATAGCGACGGCGTGCTCACCCGCGAGGAAACGCGGCCACCGAAAGATCGCGGAGCGATCATTGAGGAACGCGTCGGGCCGCCGCCAAACGCAATGTTCATTGCTGCCGAACTGCGGTTTGGCGACAAACTTGTAAAAGGCCAACCCTTTTCTGCCGAGACCGTTATCGAAGATACCCGGCGTTTATATGACGGAACTACCGTAACCAAGACGACAAAAGGAGCGTTCTATCGAGATGCGGGCGGCCGGACGAGGCGCGAACAACCGCTCGAAATGGTTGGCGGTTTTAACATCGTAAATGAAAAGAATAAGCCTCAGACGCTGGTCTTTATTAATGATTTTGCCGCAAAGACTCAATATTTCTTTGATCTGAACAACAGCATCGCCCGAAAGATCGGAATAGGCCCGGATGGGCCGCCGCGTGACGAAACCCAAGCCCCAGGAGCCAAGTCGGAGTCGCTGGGGACCAAGACGATCGAAGGCATTTCGGTCGAGGGGACGCGTATCACGTTTGAGCTGCCGGTGGGCCAGATCGGAAACGATAAACCTATACAAGTCGTGACCGAAAACTGGTACTCGACGGAACTGCAGGTAATAGTGATGTCGCGGCATCTCGACCCGCTTTCTGGCGAACATATTTTCCGGCTCGTGAATATCAAACGCAGCGAGCCTGCCGCTGATCTATTTACGGTCCCGGCTGGATTTCGAGTTGAAAACAAACCTGATCGCAGACCGAGATGAATACTATTAGGGTTTGTTTAATTGAAACGAATTGAAGAAAATGCTCGATGAGGTTTTTATCATAGCTTGCAAGAAGAGGCTCAATTACCAGCGATCGAGTTTTCAGATGGATCGAGTATAACGGA
>CAZUEI010000107.1:0-6901 GCA_964618985.1 uncultured Chloracidobacterium sp. | reverse complement strand
ATTCACCGCAATCCGATTGGCATAAAAACCGAAGGCTGCCCGCTGGACGAGCGAATATCGGAAATGCACATGCTCAAAAAGCAGGGCGACGCGATAGGCTCGCTGGCGTTGGTCACGATCGACAATCCGATGTGCGCCGGCACCGGCCACCGCATCTGCAACGACTGCATGAAGGGCTGCATTTTCCAAAAGCAGGAGCCGGTAAATATTCCGCTTGCAGAGACGGCGACTTTGACCGATGTGCTCGATCTGCCCTACGGTTTTGAGATCTACAGCCTGCTGACGCGTTGGAATCCGCTTAATGCAAAACGTCCATATACGCTGCCCTACAACGGTAAAAATGTGATGGTCGTCGGCCTGGGGCCGGCAGGTTATACGCTGGCTCATTACCTGTTGAATGAAGGCTTTGGGGTTGTCGGCATTGACGGCCTCAAGATCGAGCCGCTTCCGGAAGAATGGACAGGCAAGAATGGCAAAACGTGCCCTAAACCGATCAAGAGTATATCCGAGATCACCGAGCAGCTTGACGAACGTATTCTGTCCGGCTTCGGCGGTGTTTCGGAATACGGCATCACTGTTCGCTGGGACAAGAATTTTCTGACGATGGTGCAGTTGATGCTGACGCGGCGAAAGCGATTTCGTTCTTATGGCGGTATTCGATTTGGTGGAACGGTCACTATCGAGGATGCATGGAATTTTGGATTTGACCACATCGCCATCGCAACCGGTGCCGGACGGCCAACTATCGTGCCGATGAAGAACAATCTCATTCGCGGCATTCGGCAGGCGTCGGATTTTCTGATGGCATTGCAGTTAACCGGTGCGTTCAAAAAAGACACACTTTCGAACTTACAGGTTCGCCTGCCCGCAGTCGTTATCGGCGGCGGATTAACTGGTATCGATACTGCTACTGAGCTTTTCGCTTATTATCCGGTGCAGTGCGAGAAGATGCTCGCGAAATACGAGCAAGTCGTTGCGGAATTTGGCGAGGAGAAGGTCGTTGAAAGTTTTGACGAAGAAGAAATTCGCGTCTTGCAGGAATTTCTCGAACACGGAAAAGAGATCAGAGAGGAACGTTTGCGTGCCGCTGCTGCGGGAGAGGAGCCGAATTTTATTCCGTTGGTTCGCGGCTGGGGCGGCGTTTCCCTTATCTACCGCAAGCGTTTGCAGGATTCGCCAGCCTATCGCCTCAATCACGAGGAAGTACAAAAAGCTCTCGAAGAAGGCATCGACTTCGTCGAATGCATGAACCCGGCCGAAGCCGTGCCCGACGAATACAACGCCGTCAAAGCCCTCATTTTCGAGCGACTGAATTACGTCGCAGAGACCGGAAAGTTTGAGAATACAGGTGAGATGCATGAATTCCCTGCTCACACGGTCTGCGTAGCCGCCGGCACTAGCCCAAATGTAATTTACGAAAAGGAAAAGCCTGGCACGTTCGTAATGGACGAATGGCGTCAGTTTTTCCAGCCGTTCAAAGTTGAGCGTAACGGTGACGGAAAGCTTCATGCGGTCGAGGCTGCAAAAGGCGAGACTGGCTTTTTTACTTCGTATGAGCATGACGGAAAATTCATCAGCTATTACGGCGACAATCATCCGAAATACGCCGGAAACGTCGTAAAGGCGATGGCTTCGGCGAAGGACGGCTATGAGAAAGTCGTCAAACTTTTTGCCGATGAGTTAGCGGCGCGGGGAACACTGCCGCAAACCGAGCGTGACTCGATCTTTGACAAACTCGAAGCCACATTGGATGAGCAACTCCGCGCATATGTCGTCAAGGTTGACCGGCTGACGCCGACGATCGTCGATGTGATAGTAAAGGCTCCGCTGCAAGCAAGAAAATTTGAGCCGGGACAATTTTACCGGCTCCAAAACTTTGAGACATCGGCTCCCGTCGTTGACGGCACTCGGTTGATGATGGAAGGCCTCGCATTGACCGGTGCATGGGTAGATGAAGAAAAAGGCCTGCTTTCGATGATCGTACTCGAGATGGGAACGTCGTCGCGGCTTTGTTCTTTATTGAAGGAAGGTGAGGAAGTCCTCGTAATGGGCCCGACTGGCACACCGACCGAGATCACCGAAAACGAGACAGTCCTGTTGGCTGGCGGCGGGCTCGGCAACGCAGTGTTGTTTTCGATCGCCCGGGCGCTGAGAAAGAACAAGAATAAGGTCATCTATTTTGCCGGTTACAAAAATGGTTCGGACCTTTTCAAACGCGAGGAGATCGAGAACGCCACCGACGAGGTCGTCTGGGCAACGGATTTTGGCGATGAGATCGTGCCGCAGCGACCGCAGGACGCACATTTTCGCGGCAATATAGTCCAGGCGATGATCGCCTATGCCGAAGGGCGTCTCGGCACGCAAACCATTGATCTGCAAAGCGTTGACCGCATCATCGCCATCGGTTCCGACCGTATGATGAACGGCGTGCGGGAGGCGCGTCACACTACCTTAAAACCATTCCTCAACGAGAACCACGTCGCCATCGGCTCGATCAACAGCCCAATGCAGTGCATGATGAAAGAGGTTTGCGCCCAATGCCTCCAACGCCACGTCAACCCACACACCGGCGAGGAATTCTGGGTCTTCTCATGCTTTAACCAGGACCAGCACCTTGATTTTGTCGATTTCAAGAACCTCAACGAACGTCTGCGTGCAAACAGCACTCAGGAAAAGCTGACAAACCTGTGGCTTGACCGGGCGTTTGGGAAAGACGAATTCAAAACCCAGTTCATTGCGGGTTAGGCATTATTATCGCGGAGCTACCACTGCGCTGCCATGGGCTCTGGCCCCTCGCCCTCTGCGAGTTCGCGAATCACTGAGATACAATGCTCCCTTTGTGCGGGAGGAACCTGACTAAGTCCAGCCAAGGCAAAAGCAATCCAGCCTCGCAGGTTCGGATCGGATAGAAACGACAGAAGTTCATTAAGCTCAATATCTGACGCGGATGCTGCCTGTAAAACGATTCCTCGTAATTTGTCGGCAGCGGCATTGTGTTCGTTAACGTCTGCCGGTGACGCGTAGTCCGTCCGTGACAATGTCACCCCCAATTCAGTAATACGTTGATGCCACTTCATTATGCCCCAATGCTCCTAACCAGCATTAGTTGGTGACGTGTGCAGATCAACACCGAGTGCCCTGAGGAGTTTTATGATCGTGTCATATCGCGGTTTAGCACCGGGGGAGAGCGCTTTGTAAAGGCTTTCGCGGCCGAGGCCTGCATCTTTCGCAAGCTTACTCATTCCTCGAGCCTTTGCAACGTCTGAGATCGCGACAAGAAAAACATCGGGGTTTTCATCTTCCAATGCAGCATTAAGGTATTCGGCTATAACGATCTCATTATCGAGATAGTCAGCCGCATCAAAAGGTTTTAGTTTTTTCATAATTCATCCCTCTAATTCGCGTAAAATTCGTTTTGCTTCGCGGATGTCTTTTTTCTGTGATGATTTGTCGCCTCCGCACAGGAGCAAATAAACTACTTTTCCCCGACGACAAAAATAAACACGATAACCGGGACCGACATGAACGCGCATTTCCGAAATGCCTTCTCCAACAGGTTCGCAATCTCCGAAATTACCTTCTTCGGCTGACCGAATTCGGGTAATAATGCGAGCTTTGGCGATCTGATCGCGAAGTTTTATTAACCATTCATCGAATTCTTCGGTTCGGAGAAAGGTATTCACAAAAGATATTGTATCCGTATAGATACATTTTTGCAAGCTATTTCTTCATATACTCAGGCTTGCCTCAACTCTGCCTACATTATCGCCGCGGCGGTTGTTTATGGGCATTGGTGATAGTTCGGTGAGTGTGTGCGCGGTCAACACTAAAAGCTGCCGCAGTATTTCGGTTGCGACGACGGGGCGGGCGCGGTGATCGTCGCCGTCTTCGACCTTGAGTGCGATGCCGAGACCGGTCGGCCAGTTTTCGTTTGGCAGGACGCCGCAGAGCCAGACGCCGTCGGCGCCTACCTTTGAGATGATCTTGCCCGGAGCTGCCTGCATCAGCATTGTGTCGAGCCGTTCGCTGCCGCCGATGAGTTCGGGAAATTTCATCATTGCCGAGACGATGCGAGCGCAGGCTTGCTGTGTCGGTTCAGGAAATTTGGACGGCGCGATGAGATTCATAAAGCTCTTTGCCATCGCAGCAACCGAAAGCGCAAATGTCGGTGCGGCGCAGCCGTCAACGCCTAGAGCGATCTGTTCTTGCGGTGTTTCTGTAAAATCCGCGACGCAGCGCAAGATCCTTTTTTGGATGCGATTCTCAGGCGATTCGTAAGTTTTGATGTTCTCGCCGATGTGCCTTGCGAAAGCGAGCATCGCGGCGTGTTTGCCAGAGCAGTTGTTGTGCAGCTGTGTCGGCACTTTGTCGTAACGCAGCATCCGCTCGGCCTCTTTAGCATAAAACGGCATGTGAACGCCGCATTTCAGATCGCTCTCTTCCAAACCGATCTTCTTGAGCATTCTCGCCGACCTTTCAACATGCATTGCCTCGCCCGAGTGCGACGCGATCGACATTGCAATTTCATCCTCAGTAAAATCAAATGCATCGGCAGCACCGCTGGTGATAAACGGAATGGCCTGAAACGGTTTTGCCGACGAACGAAAAAATGTGACCGTTGACAGATCACCGGCGGACGCGACCGTGTTGCCGTCGCCGTCGATCACAATAAAATGGCCGCGATGGATCGACTCGACCGTCTCACCGCGAATTACTTTTGCCAGAATTTCAGAAGACATAAGAAAATTTAGCCACAGATAAACACAGATTAACTCAGATAATAAAAATAATGAACATCCTAGAATCTGTGTTTATCGGTGTTCATCTGTAGTTCCACTATTTTGCCGATGCGAGCATAGAACGCGCATTCTCGCGCGCGGCGTCGGTAATTTGCTCGCCGGCTAACATGCGGGCGAGTTCTTCGATCTGCTCGGCGACGTTTAAGTCACGTGCTTTTATCAATGTTCGTCCGCCGGACGATTCTTTCTCGACAATAAAATGACGGTCAGCGAGTGACGCGATCTGCGGTTGGTGGGTTACGCAAAATACTTGTTGGCTCGCAGCGAGATCTTTTAACTTGCGCCCGACTGCTTCGGCCACGCGGCCGCCAATACCGACATCGATCTCGTCAAAAACTGCCGTTTTCTGGTGACGTGTTGCTTTGGCGGTAGTCTTCAAAATAAGCATCAGCCGCGACGCTTCACCACCCGACGCAACTTTGACGAGAGGTTTTGGTGATTCGCCCGCGTTGGCCGAGAAATAAAACTCAACACGGTCAAACCCGTTTGCCGTAAACAATCTGTCATCTGTCTCTGAGGTTTCGATACGGACCTCAAATCGCGCCTTTTCTAACGCAACCGCCTGCAAATTTTGCTCAACTTGTTTTTCAAATTTCTTAGCTGCGGTTTTCCTCTTATCGTGAAGTTTGTCGGCAAGTTTTACATATTCTGATCGCAACTCACTGAGTTTCTTTTTCAACTCTTCTTCACGAAATTCTGCCGTCTCGATATTTTGCAAACGCTCTTCGCTGACTCGCAGATGTTCGAGAATTGCGTCTATCGAATCGCCATATTTTCGCTTTAACCGCGCGATCTCGGCAAGTCGATTTTCGATCTCCTCAAGACGTTCCGGAGAAAATTCCAGATGCGAACGAAAATCGCGCACGGCAATGGCGAGGTCTTCGATCACGGCCCGGGCTGACTTTATGCCGTCTTTATATTCGCCGAATTTCGATTCGAATTCTGACAATTCGATTATTTTTCTCTCGGCCTTTTCCAGTGAAGCAGCGGTCGATTCCGCATTGTCATAAAGCAGCGAAAAGGCTTCACTGCTAAGGGCTGTAAGTTTTTCGATATTGTTCAAACGACGCTTTTCTTCATCAAGTTCAGTGTCTTCACTTGGCTGTAAATTGGCGGTTTTTATCTCATTGGTTTGAAAGCGCAAAATGTCGATAAGCTGCAATTTTTCGGCGGAGTCTTTTTCGAGTGTTGTGAGTTCCGAACGAACAACAGCTATAGCAGAAAAAGCATTTTTAACTTTTTCTTTTAATTCGCCTGCGGCGGCAAATTCGTCGAGCATATCGATATGCGTCTCTACATCATAAAGCGCAGCTTGCTCACCCTGGCCGTGGATATCGACTAGGAAGCTTCCGATCTTCTTCAAAAGATTTTGCGTTACCAATTGGCCGTTTATAAAAATGCGATTTTTGCCAGTTTGAGAGAGTTCCCTGCGGACAATCAACTCACTATCATCGGAGACCTCCACATCAATACCGCTTTCGTCAAAAATACTTCTTAGATTGCTGTCAACCGCAACCAAAAACAAACCTTCTATGGAAGCAGTTTGCTGGCCCTCTTTTATCAGATCATTTGAAACACGCTCTCCGGTTAACGCTCCGAGACTATCAACAATGATCGATTTGCCCGAGCCGGTTTCGCCGGTCAAAAGATTCAGCCCGCCGCCGAATTCGATGGCAAGCTCGTCAATTAGGGCAATATTTTTTATCTTGAGAAGCGTTAACACTATTTCTTAATAATGGCCTTATCACTTTTGATCCACTTTCCACTCGAAAAGATGGCATCAGGTGGATATTGCTTTTCAATGTCAGTTGCGGCCCAATCAACGACGCGGTCCCTGCGGTAAAAGAAAAACTCGGCGAGTTCTCCTACTTTTAAGCTGCCCATTCTATGAACTACATTAAAGCCGCTCACATCATATTCTTCGAGGCCGTGAATTTTTGAAAGATTGCCGATCCTTCTGATAAAGTTCGGTGCAGGAAAACTCGCACGGCGGCGTTCGGTATTAGCGGCAATGTCCAAAACAGTTACGTCAGCCGAGCTGCCGACAATATTAGCCCGGCGAAAAATAAAATTATACAACCCGCCCGAACCGTTTTCCGGCA
>CAZUEI010000106.1:0-6918 GCA_964618985.1 uncultured Chloracidobacterium sp. | reverse complement strand
TGGCTCCGCAGGTAAGACTCGAACTTACAACCCTTCGGTTAACAGCCAGACTCACTTTGTAACATACGATATCATCAGATAACACTCAACGCATGGTGGGGCAACATAACCCACCTTTTTATAGCATTTTGGGTTCTGTTGCCCCCTCATCTGATAACATGCGATAACATGAAATAACACATGAATGCTAGATAATTTTTAGATAATTTTTCTTTTTGGAGAATGTAAAAAGAAAGAGCAGCTTGTGGAGACTTTTCGATAAGATTTCGGCTTTAAGTTTGCTGTCATCTCAACAATTAGAATGATCGGGGGAGGCGTGCCAATACCACTTCAATCAGGTCTCCGTCCGCGGTTAATAAGTAAGGCGTTATTACGCTCGATGGTAAGATAGCCTGAGTTACCTCTGTTCCTATGTTTTCTGTTGCGGAAACATACACAGGGATCGGCACTGAATCCTCACTCACAGGACTTGCCAATACGTCCGCAAACTTCGCCACGCTGGGCCCTAAAAGCCTGCCAAACCAAACGATGCTGACGCCGGTAGATACCAGGGATACCAACAGGACAAACACCATTCCAACAGCTACAATCTTCCATTTTCCAGTAAACCATCTCGCCGAGCCTGATTCCCGAAAATTGGACAAATCGAGTGGAACCGGTTTGCTGGGCATCAGAACAGGCGCGGAAATGATATCTGCTTTTACAGGTCCTGATTCCGTTTTCGGCAACGGCTTTACCGTTTCGATCTGTGACTGCTTACGTTCCGCACGTGGTTCAGTATTGACAAATGCCGGTTCCTCGCCCGACGCGTTGAAAATCTCGCCAGGAAAGCGGTAACTCTCATTCGGCAAGGTGGTCGCATTGTGAGTAGGGATCGCGGTCCTTTCTCCCGTACGCGGCGCCGACGGGATGTCTGCGATCGATATCTTGTTCAGTGCTTCCAGCATCTCTTCGGCAGATGCAAATCGATCACTGCGATCGATCGCCATCGCTTTTAGCAGGAAATCGCCGAGGGCTCGTGGAATGTCAGGCCGTAGATCTGACGGGTGCGGCAGCGGGTCTTTGCTGCCTTTCCAAACGGTCAACGCCCGCCTTGTGGCGTTTGTTGGCGGAACGTTGGTCAAGAGATGGTAAAAAGTTGCTCCGACAGCAAAAATATCGGCGCGGCCGTCCGTTTGCTGTTCAAGCATATTTCTCACCTGCGTCTCGTGCTTTAACAAAACATACTCGCGAAATGCCGAGTCGACCACCCGCAGTAACTGTTCGACGGGTGAATAGTCGATGGTCGCCGCAACGAAGGTGGGATCCAGGGTAGTCCGGGCCGAGGAAGCGCCGCTTTTTGCGATGCCGAAATCGAGCAGCTTGAGGCGTTTTCGTGCGGTCAGTTTCAGGTTTTGCGGCTTGATGTCGCGATGTACGATAGGCATCGAAAGCCCGTGCAAGTAATCGAGCGCGTCGAGAAGCTGCCGCATGTAGTCGATGACTTCCGAAAGGGTGAAAGGATTTTTTTGTTCCTCAAGGATCGTTCCGAGGTCGTCGCCTTCGATAAGCTCCATCACGAGGTATTCACGGTTGTTCTCGGAGAAATAGTCGCGAAAGAACGGCACGCATTCGTGCTGGATCCTGGCCAGCGATTTTGCCTCGCGCTCGAACGCGGCGGACAAATTGACCCGCTGCTTTTCGTCCGAGGCCTTGAAAATGATCTCTTTAAGCGCTATCGGCGTTGCAAAACGTTCGTCGGTCGCTTCATAGACCGCGCCCATGCCGCCGTTCCCCAACTTCCTCAAAATGCGGTAACGCCCAAGGAGCAGGCTGGATGGTTGAAGCATGTTTGTCGTGTTTGATTGAAACTCAATTGTGGATGTAATTATTTCTTCTTTCATGCTTTAGAGTGCAGGAATGTAGAAAAAGGTTACAGAAGGTCGCAGACATAATACCTCAGAAAACAAAAGGCCTTCATTTCACAAGGAAGGCCTTCTTTCGTTTTATTGTGTAGAATGACGGGGGCGCTCATGTCGAAGCGCCCCCGTCATTGCCTTTAGTTATTTTCCGTCGAGCCCGAAGATCGAGCCCGGCTTACATCAGAGGCTGCCAATCGGGTTGGCGGGCACCCGCTGGACCTATCTGACGAAGCGGCCCGTCGCCATTTGCCGGCATAACGTATATTCGGCTTGATTTCTCATCCTCATCCGCGAAGACAACTTGCGAACCGTCAGGCGACCAATCGGCGCTGGAAGCGTTTGCTGCAAGAATGATATCGTCTGTTCCGTCAGTTTTTGCGGATATCAAACAATCGCGACCGGCACCAATATCGGCTGAATACAAGAATCTATTTCCGTCCGGCGAGAATTTTGCGGCCGATGCGTCCTTGAAGTTCGCCCCCAGGAGAGTTCGTTCAACCTTGCTGCCGTCAGCGGTCATAACGTAAACGCCGCGGTCGTTATCTTTTTGACGGGTAAATGCGATCAGTTTGCCGTCAGGCGAGAACGAGGGCTGCCGGTTATGTGTAGGATCATTAGTAAGATTGACCGGATAACCGCCGTCAATTTCTATCGAATAGATGTCACCGTCCGAGGTAAAGGCGATCGTTTTTCCGTCCGGCGACCAGCTCAGCGTGTCTCCGTCTGACTTTGGAATATAAACCTGTAGAAGGAAGGTCATGTTCCCCCCGTCGGCATCCATGATAACGATAACGTAATTCTGTTCGTCGAGTTTATAAAGATAGGCCAACCTTGTTCCATCCGGCGACCATGACGGGGAGATTTCGTCTTGATCGGGGCTGTTTGTGACATTGGTCATTTTCGTGCCGTCGCTGTTGATCGTGAAAATGTCATAGTGTCCCCCCTTTTCAATGCGGCAAAAGGCGATCCTGCCGTTTCCGGGCAATTTGGACGATTCGGCAAAAGCCGCCGTAACCAATAGTAATATTGATAGACAAACTGCTGTTAAGATCTGCAGATGCTGTTTCCGAGTCGTATTGTAATTCCTGTTCATTTTTTTGTTCTCCTAATTTTTTTATTTGTAGGCCTTGATTCAGGCCTATGTCATGGAGTGTGGTTTAGCGACGAAACGTTACAGGTCAGAGAAAAACAGGATTCCAATTAAGAAGAGCAAGTGGGACCGGCGCTCTGCGCAGAAGGCTATTTGGGCGCAAGTTAGTCTGCACTCATCAAAGGTGATTTTTGGGTTGGACTATCTTTCGGGACTAATGCGGCTGCCGAGGACTTTTGAGATCACCGTGCAGTCTCTAACCGGCAGTCATAACGTACGCATTTGGCACCCCGTACGCCTTAGGAGCTAAGCAACCGCTAATCCGACCGCTTCGAGATTTCGACCTGTCCATCCGTTGCCATCACATCCGGATCACCTTCGTTGAACATAATGCGTTCCCAGGTGAGAGGTGAAACCGAGCCCGGTGCTCCGAGGGCGGTGAATCTGAGATTTAACAGGGCGCCGTCGTGGTCGATCGGCATTGCACCGTAAACAACGACGCGCAACAGGCCCGGCTCATACGGGTTGACCACAACGAAAAGCCCCCGACTGGCGGTTCGAGTAATATCGACCACATCGGTCAGAGGTTGAATCACAGATGGATCGTATTTTAGGTCGAATTCGTAGGAGATGATCTCCTTTTCGGCCGCTCCCAACACCTGAACCGGAATAACGATCTCGTTATCGGTCAGCGCCGTCATTTGCGGCAAGCTGACAGAAACGATTCGCTCAGGCCACATCACGGACCGAGCATGAACCGCGGGGTTCCAGTTGCCCGTTACGTCGCCGACCAGCAGTGCAATGTAGTCCTCGTCCAAAATCGGACCGGTCACCGACGCATACGTCCGGCTGTCATTATATACAGCCGGCGGCGTCGGCAGTGGTGAGGGTGCACCAGGCGGCACGAAGAACCGCCAGGCTCCCGTAAAGTTCGGCGGCGCGAACGGAAGCCCGGCGACGAACTGAGCTATCTTGGCCGCATCCTGCGACGAGACCGGGTTCGCTCCGCCGTTTCCGGTCGCGTCAGCCGTGAACCTCTGGTTCTGGCTGACAAACGGTTGCGTTCCCGCCACGGCCTGTGCGACCCTCGCCGCATCGTTTGAGCTGATCGAAGCGCTCGGCCCAGACGGCTTAGTCGGCCTGATAGTGTAGGACCCTGAACCAAAGCCATCCAGAGTGTATGTTCCGGGCGTTCCAGTTATGACCGGCCCGACCGGAGGCGAACCGGCGGTGCTGAAAACCGACACGTTCTTAACAAAACGAGGCGCAGGAGGATTACCGATAGCGTTCCCGTAGATGATCGTTCCGCTGATCGACGGCGTTCCGGTGCCCACGGGTGTCGCTGTATTTGTTGGTGTCGCGGTATTAGTCGCCGTTGCCGTATTGGTAAACGTCGGAGATGCCGTCGGGGTGTTGATCGATGTCGGCGTGTTTGTCGGCGACGAAGTGTTTGTCGATGTTGCGGTCGGTGTATTTGTTGCCGTACCGGTCGGCGTGTTTGTCGATGTTGCGGTCGGTGTATTTGTTGCCGTACTGGTCGGCGTGTTGGTCGGCGTGTTGGTCGGTGTTGCAATCGGGCAAATCGTGATCTCGAGTTCCCACCCGCCTATGATGCTTCCGACCGAACCATTAGATGTATCATCCATAACATAGAGCGCCCAGATTCCGTTCGGATCTGTGCCGTTAAAGACGGCCAGGGACGTACCGTAAGGACCGGGCGGCGCGGACGGAAATCCATCTGGTGGCGCATCATAGTCCGCAGGTTGATAGGTGCCGGTGATGATCGGACCCGTTGGCGGTATTGGGTTAACAGCGTCGCCATCAAACGTGAGGTCAGCGGGAAAAATCAAGGCAGGGCCTACACCGGCATCCGACATAAGCAAAGAACTCTGCATACCTGGGCCGACGAGCAAAATATCAAGGTCATCCGGATTGGTATGATTAACACCGAAGAGTGTGACTGTCACCTTGTAAACAGTGAGAGGGCCGGTGAAACCCGAAACCTGAACAGTCGAAGGATATGGTGTCGACGGAGCTGCGTCACCTGTCACTATAGGAGTCGAATTTTTGGCGTTCAATTTGCATGCGTCGCTACTTGTCGCGGATATAACGAGGTTATCAATACCTATACCTTGGCCATTATTCATGCCATCAGTACTTGCAAAGTTCCATTTGAAGTAATAGTCAGAACCATTAGTGATCGAAAGACCGGAAATGCTAAATGATTTACGTGTTGGATCAGGAGGATTGTAGACCACAGTATTGCTTCCATTGGCACCGTAGGGTTGATAGCCGCCCGCTGCTTCTATTGAAGGCGTTGTCGTCGTGCCGTGATAGAATTTCCACTCAAACGGTGACGTACCGGACCGTGATTTTTCGTAGTCAAAGGAAATGGCCAGATCAGTGATGGTCGAACCTGAGTTGTTCGTAAATTTGTAAGTTATCGCACGAGGGGAAGTAAACGTCGTTGTATTTAGGAATCCTAATGACCTGTCTGTAGCCGTTGCTGTTGCACCACTGGCCCAGTTGATCACACCACCGTTAGACGTACTTGTAACGACACCATCGCCCGTTGTTCCGTACGCGAGCGTAGTAGCGGTCTCTCCGGTGGACCAATCGTTTCCGATCCTGAAGCCGCTAGGCAGCGTAGCAGTGCCCGACGACCCCATTCCATCAAAATACTCCGTGAAGGCCACGCCCAATGCTGTGATAGAACCAGCATCATAGGACGCTAACGGCTGCGGCTCGGGGGCGGCCGAGGTCGTTCCGAAGCCAAAGAACTCCGTTAGCATCTCGGTGCCCGACAAGCGAAAACCAAAGCCGTTGCTCAGGTTGGCATTGGCAACGACGGTAGCCAGAGTTAGAACGACTGACGTAACGACAAAAACTCGGTGTGATGGTGTGCGCAGCATAAATAATCTCCTTTTGTGAATTCACGCTTGTTAGAACAACCTGTGGGTTATCTTTAAACAGCGAAGAAGATCGGTCTGAAAACGTAAATTTGCCCACAGGATACGCCTGAATCTTCTTTTTGGCAAGCGCGGGGCACGTGATCCGCTCCCGATCCAGATTCAAGCGCGGTGTTACCGCTTGCCAACGCTGGGGTTGGAGCCATTGATAGATCGGGCAATGTTTTGGACTCCGTTCCAATGAGGCTCAACATTTTTAGAAGTAAACTGTGCAAAACCGTAAAGGACCAGACTCGCGTCCGAGGCAACCATCACCGCCATAAGAACCAATTTCGCTGCAAAGCTTTTCATTATAATTATCTCCTTTCCTTAATTTGTGAAGCTGAATATCAGCTCCTACGCAGTGGAGTGCCTCTACGGGGAAAAAAGGTTACAAGCGAATGCAACAAGGTGAGTTGTTGTAGATCTTCCTTTGCGAATGAAGCTTAGAAACCGAAAGTTAGAAGGCCGAGAGGCTTGTCGCCCCTCGGCAATGTGGTTGGCTCGTGGCGGGTTAGAACATGAGGATAGTAGGTTGGTGTCTGAAGTAACGGAGACTTAGTTTTCAGCTCCGACACAGTGGAGTGCGGTTATCAGGAAAAAGGTTACAGGTGAGTAATAGGGCCAACCCAAAATAAAATGGGCCGAGGGATTTGGCCCCTCGGCCGCGCTGGGTCTAAATAAGAGTGCGGATAATACAGCTACATAGCTTTCCACCGTGCTTTACGGAGTTGAACTCAACGTTTCGCTGCCTTTCCCAAGGGCCCAATGAGAAGGTGTCCAATGAACCTATCGAAGGCTGTATAAAGGGTGAAGAACCGGACGCTGTCCAGGGTCGGACCCGGTAGATATGCAATGTTCACGTTTCCCAGGGCGAGGGTCGAGAGAGATGAAACGGTCACTAATGTCATAAAGAATTTTGCTGCAAGTTTTTTCATTTTTTTATTCTCCTAAAGTTTATTTTTTTCTTTTGTGAAGG
>CAZUEI010000105.1:0-6920 GCA_964618985.1 uncultured Chloracidobacterium sp. | reverse complement strand
TCTCGCACGGTGGGCATTTGACTCACGGCCATCCGCTAAATTTTTCTGGGATCAATTACAAGGTCGCCGATTACGGCGTTAATAAAGACACCGAGCAGATCGATTACGACGAACTCCAAAAAATCGCGGAAGAAAGCAAACCCAAATTGCTGATCTGCGGCGCGTCGGCATATCCAAGAACGATCGATTTTGCGCGTATCGGCGAGATCGCTCGGTCGGTCGGCGCAAAAGTGATGGCAGACATTGCTCACATCGCGGGTTTGGTTGCGGTTGGATTGCATCCTTCGCCGGTGCCGCATTGCGAATTTGTAACGACGACGACGCATAAGACCTTGCGCGGGCCGCGTGGCGGATTAATTCTTTGCCGCGAAGAGTTTGCCCCCGAACTGAACAAACATGTATTTCCAGGCGTCCAAGGCGGGCCGCTTGTGCATATTATTGCGGCAAAAGCTGTGTCGTTTGGCGAGGCGCTGCGTGACGATTTTAAAACCTATCAACAGCAGATCGTCGCAAATGCGAGTGTTCTTGCAGAGACACTTTCAAGCGCGGGGCTGCGGCTTGTTTCAGGCGGAACGGACAATCATTTGCTACTCGTCGATGTCTTTATGGACGGCAAAGGCATTACCGGAAAGGCCGCCGAAAAGGCTCTTGACGAAGTCCACATCACCGTCAATAAAAATACTATTCCGTTCGATACGAATAAACCTTTTGTCGCGTCGGGCATTCGTCTCGGAACACCTGCTCTCACAACTCGCGGTATGAAGGAAGCGGAAATGAAATTGATCGGCGAGATGATCGCGTCAATCATTCATGAACCGGAATCCGAAGAAGTGAAAACTCGAGTCAGACGAGAAGTCGCCGAGATAACGGCAAAGTTTCCCATGTATGCCAACAGGCTAAAGGCGGCCAGGAATGAAACGATCTCGGCGGGATGATGAAAAAAGCCGTCTCGATATTTTCTAAGTTGCTTATTGTGTTTGTTTGTGCGGCTGCTTTGTCGATACCGATATTTGGCCAGACTGTTCCTTTCCGCGTGATGCCTGCTGATTTCGAGAGCGACGGTTGTTCGCTCTTTCCTGACGGCAACTATCGCGATTGCTGCGTCGAGCATGACAAGCTGTATTATTTTGGCGGGACAAAACAAGAGCGAAAGGCAGCCGACCGTCAGCTTCGCGCCTGTGTTCGTGCAAAAGGCCACAGGTTTCTCGCACCGATAATGTATCTCGGGGTTCGGATCGGCGGCGTTGGATGGCTGCCGACGCCGTTTCGTTGGGGATTTGGAAACAAGAACGGCCTGAAAAAATCTAGCAAATAAAATAGTTCACAAACTATTGATCTTTGACCTCGCTTTCGGCATCGAGCTGATCGAGAATATCGCGGGCCTCATCAGAGTCGAATTCGTAGGCTTTTTGTTCGAGCGCTCCGGCTGCAATGTCGGCATAAAGCGGGTCGTCGAGGAGCGGCAGTATTGACGGTATCGGCAGCATCGCAAGAGTTTCGTAAGCAATGGCACGGATCTGCGGCAGTTCGGTTTGGCGGACGATCTCTGCTATTTCGCCGGCTGAAAAACGTTCAGCCAAACGGTCTGAGAGTTTGTCGAGACGGTCGTAGTTATTCTCTTTAATAACACGTTCAGCAAGCTGAATAAATACTTCTGCAGACGCAGACTGGGCTTCGAGAACACTTGCACACGTATCGGCGAGTTGTTTGATCTCCGCTAATTTTGTAGGATCCGTCCGAGCTTCCTTCGTTTTGGATTGTTCATCGAGAGCGGTGAGCAGGCGGCTAACTTCCCAATCAGCGTGAGCATCGTAGGAGAATTTGGGGGTTTTTGTATTTGTCGGAGTTGAGTTGCTCGCTTGCAGTGCTCTTTCGAGCATTTTTTTCGTCATGGGCCGCAAACCGTCCCAGACACTCGCAACCCTTCCGCCGAATTCCTTGATCATCATGTCAACAGGTTAAGTTTGCTATCACGGTAAGCAGTTGTCAAGCCGTTTGTTTCATCGCAATAGATTCACGAAGACGCTCTTCGACGCCTTGTAGGATATTCTCGAATTCGGGGTCATTTTCATCTGCTTTTTCGAGCAAGGCATAAGGAATGTCACCTAAATACCGTACTTCCCAAACCACACCACCCTTTTGCAGCGGGCGTGAGAACCAGGCTGCGTCGATCAAGGAATCAGTGATCGTCACATCGCCGAAAAGTGCGTCTTTATTCTTGCCGAGTTTCTTATTCAATGAAGAAGTAAGCAAAACACGCCGCAATATCCAGCCGTATTTATGATAGGTTGCTATGATCTCGGCAATCTCCGATGCATCGATCATTTTATTTTGTTGTCTTTTTTTGAACCCGGAACCGCATTTGTGATCGGTATAGGTGAATTTGAATTCGAGTTAGAAATATTTGTCACATCTGAATTTGCCTGGGCGTTAGCGGCTTCCTTTTCTCTAAGGTCGAGGCCCGGACCCGGTGATTTAAACGTTCCGGCAAACATTTCGCCGACGGCGAGTTTCCATCCGCCGTCCTCTTTAATAAATGGCAGATCTTCCCATCTGCTGTCTTTGGAATTCCAGACTTCGAGAGCTCCCATATCGCCGCTCACACGCTCGTCACGCATTGTGGGCAAGGTGTCGGAGAAAGTCGTGGCAGTAAAGCCATTCTCATAGACCTTTTCAACTGGCGTGTTGTTGCGCTGAGCAGCCATTGCGCCAAATTCGATAGTTTTTTTGGTGAGGTGTTTTTTTATTGTTTCGGTGTTTTTGCCTTTAACAGCGGCATAAAGCAGCTTGTAGGCTTCGGTAGGCGTCGCGCCACCGGACATTCCATTGCACGCAAAAACAGAACCTATCAAACAAAGGGCGGCAAGTAATAAAATAATTCTCAGCATAAATACAAAAACTTCTTTCAATGAATAGCAATTTGAGTATATTACCATGTCGCCTAAAAGCAAATTTTTGCTATTATCAAAGCGTTAATTAGCTAACCTCGAACAAAAAATGAAAACTTGCCCGGCTTGTCAAACCCAATATACCGATGACACGCTGCAGTTCTGTCTCCAGGACGGAACGCCGTTAGCGTACACTCGTCAATCGGACACGCCAACTGCTGTTTTGAAAGATTCGCCGTCATGGCAGCAAAGCCAGGCGACCCATGTTGCTGCGACCCACCCCCAAAAAGGGTCAAAAATGGCTATCGTCGTCGCGGCGACTGTTCTGGTAATGTTGGTGCTGTTTGGGGCTGTCGGCGTCGGAGCATGGCTTTATTTCAGAAATCCGCAGACAGAGACTGCAAATAATATTTCCGTTAAGGCCAATATCCCAACTCAAATTCCGAATACTAATGTTCGGCCCCCTTCGACACCTCAGACCTCCCCATACGCCACGTCCCAATCGACGCGAACTGCAAATACATCGCTGCAGGCTGACGATGAGTCTCAAGCGCAAAAGGAAGTTTCACAACGGCTGATCAGTTGGAAATCTAGTGCCGAGTCCCTTAATTTGGACGAATATATGGCTCATTATGCTGGAATTGTGGATTACTACAAGAGAAACGGAGCAAGCCTGGCGTTTGTCCGCGCAGATAAACTCAGGGCATTTACGCGCTACGACTCCATTAACATCAAACTCACCAATATCTCTATTTCTGCCGATCCGACAGGACAAGAGGCGACGGTGACGTTTGACAAAGAATGGAACTTTGAGGGCAACAGAAATTCTTCCGGCAAAGTCAAACAACTCATGAAGTTGAGAAAGATCAACGAGCAATGGCTCATCACGGCGGAAAAGGATGTGAAGGTATATTTCACTCGGTAGAAAAGTTCCCAACGAATGAAAGCACTGAGAATGATCGAAACCCGGCTTGAATTGGCTGAGATCCCTATGCCTGCCAACGAGTCCGAAGCAATGATTCGCGTTGTAAAGTCGGGCATTTGCAATACCGACCTCGAAATTGTTCGCGGTTATGCAGGGTTTGAGGGGACACTAGGACATGAGTTTGTCGGCGTTGTAGGAAAAGCGGACGACAGGCCAGAGATCGTTGGGAAACGTGTGGTCGGTGAGATAAATGCTGGTTGCGGCACTTGTGAACGGTGTGTCGCTGGCGATGCTCGACATTGCCCGACGAGAACCGTGCTTGGCATTGTCGGACGAGACGGAGCACACGCCGAATTTCTACAACTGCCTTCGCGAAATCTGATCGAGGTTCCGGACAATGTGTCCGACGAACAAGCAGTATTTGCCGAACCGCTTGCCGCTGCCTACGGAATCATCGAGCAAGTCGAAATATTGCCCCAAACAAAAGTTGCGGTCATCGGCGACGGTAAACTTGGCTTATTGTGTTCGATGAGCATGGCCTTAAAATCACAAAACGTCACGATTATCGGCAAACATTTGCCGAAGATCGCCATTGCCGAAAAGAGCGGCATTGAAGGAGTTTTACTCGGCAATTTAACTCCAGCCATGTTCCGCCATTTCAATGTTGTGATCGAAGCCAGCGGTTCGGAATCCGGTTTTGCGACAGCGCTCGACTTGGTCAAGCCGTGCGGCAAGATCGTGCTCAAATCCACATTTCACGGCACGCCAACTTGGGCAGCGTCGAGAGTTGTTGTCGATGAGATCATGATCGTTGGTTCACGCTGCGGACGGATGGCACCGGCACTTGACCTGCTTAAGAGCGGTGCAGTAAATGTGGAAGACCTGATCGACGACGAAATACCGCTCTCAAACGGAGTGGCTGCATTTGAACGAGCATCCGAAAAAGGCGTTCTCAAAGTCCTGCTTTCAATGGATCAATAATAAAAGCCAACCCAACAAATTTTGATATAATCTGAAAATGACAATTTTCTTGCTAGTACAGGAGACCATTGCTATGTTCGAGCGCCGTAATTTACTTCAATTCAAACACAAGACAGTCTTGGTGCTTTTTGTGTTACTGACCTTAACCCTCACTAGCGGAAATCTGGTTGCACAACCTGACAGGCTTTCGAGAACATTTGCTGATATAGCGAAAAAGGTAGGGCCCGCAGTCGTCAGTATTGATACAAAGAGCAAGTTCAATCAGGCGGCTGCAATGGAAACACCTGCGCCGGGCGATCCCGATGACGTTATGGATTTCTTTCGCCGGCAGCTGCGGCAGCGTCCGGTTTATGCGGTCGGAAGCGGTTTTATTGTAGATAAGCTGGGCTACATCATTACGAATTCACATGTTGTTGACGACGCTGATAGGATAACGGTCAAGCTAGATACGGGTGAGGAATTTACCGCTACCGTTGTTGGCACCGACGGCAGGGAAGAGACCGATCTGGCGATACTAAAGATAGACGCACGCCGTGATCTCCCGTTTCTCAAATTCGGCGATTCGGAAAAAGCCGAAGTTGGCGATTGGGTACTTGCGATAGGTTCGCCATTCGGCCTTTCAAAATCTGTCTCTGCCGGAATAATCTCGCAGACGCATCGTGAAACGCCCAACTCGTCACCGTTCCAAAAGTTCATCCAGACCGATGCCGTTATCAATCCCGGCAATTCCGGCGGCCCGCTCGTCAATATGGACGGCGACGTGATCGGCGTCAATTCTCAGATAGCGACCGGCACAGGTGAATACGCCGGCGTCGGATTTGCTTTGCCGTCAAACGAGTCGGCAAATGTTTACGCTCAGATCGTCAAAAACGGCAAAGTCCGACGCGGATATTTGGGAGCGTATCTTGATTCGGTCAAGACCGAGTTCGCACGTGTTTACGGTTTGAGCGAAGCAAAAGGTGCGATCGTGACGGACATTCGCGATAAACAAAGCCCTGTCGCGATAGCGGGATTACAGATCGGCGATATCATTATCGAGTTCAACGGTCAAAAGGTCGAAAACGCCCGCGACCTGATCTCAAAAGTCGCAGCCGCACTGCCCGAGCAGGCAGTTTCGCTTATTTATCTGCGTGAGACCGGCCCCAATCTCGTTCGCAACGCTGTATCGATCAAACTTGGAGAAAGGCCGTCACGTAATCGTGCCTCTAACGACGGCGACCGCCGCACGGTTCCGACAAACGATGTAAAAGCGGAGCAAAAGCCATTTGGATTGACCTTGACCGAGCTGACGCCGATACTCGCGGCGAAATACAAGCTCGAAGGGCTAAAAGGCCTCGTGGTAAAAGAGATCAACCCGGCGAGCTTTATCGCGGACGTTAAAAATTCGGTTGGCGAAGTAGCTCTCGGCGAAGGCGATCTCATCCAGCGCATCAACCGCGTCTCCGTCACCGATCTAAAAGCGTTCAGTGATGCCGTGTCGAAATTAAAGGTCGGCGACGCGGTCGTCCTCCACGTTAAAATGTACGATCTCAGAACACAGACAGTGCAATTAAAGATCGTGCAGTTTACGGTGAAATAGTCACAAAAAAAATCGGCACAGGCTTAACTAGGGATGTTTGACGAACTTAAAGAACCCGAACCCACGAACTGGCCTAAACGTGTGACTATTATTGCCGCAGTTTTCATCCTAATTAGGTTTTTCTTGCTCGTTATTTGGGCTTTTTTATCCTTGATTCATCCAGCACCTCAACATTAGGGCCTACCACAAACCATCAGGTACGCACGGATTTTGGATTTTTGACTTCAAGCCGTAAACTTAAGGCTTATGGCAAAAGCAAAAATGGCAAAAGTTAAACGGTCTGCGAAGCCTTCCGTTCGGAAATATCACAATTACATCGGCGGCGAATGGGTCAAGTCTTCGTCGGGCGAGTGGTTTGACAATGTAAATCCGGCGGACACGTCGGACATCGTCGGGCGTTTTCCGGCGTCGAATGAAGACGACGTAAACGCAGCCGTCGAAGCAGCAAAAAAAGCTGCGACTCGATGGCGGCGGACACCTGCACCGAAACGAGCTGAGATACTCTTCACGCTCGGCGAGATACTTCGCAAAAACAAGGACGAGTTTA
>CAZUEI010000104.1:0-6980 GCA_964618985.1 uncultured Chloracidobacterium sp. | reverse complement strand
GTGCCCGACAAATATGTTATATTACCGGCAGTCGGCGCGGGGCCGACCGTCAAAACGTCGCCTGCAACTACGGTTGGCACGGTCCCGCCGTTTGAAGTCGAAAGAAAAAGGGAGCCGTGACCGAGTGAATTGGCAGGGCCTCCCACATGAAGCGTGATCATTCCGATAGGCGCATCATTAAGATTTACTTGAAGTTGCGTGCCATCTGGTAAATTTACATTAGAAACGGACACGACTAATTTTCTTGCCGGTTCCGGCGTTCCAGTCGGTGCCACATAATAGCTCGCTAATCCGCGTGGCGTGGCTTCACCAATAGGCTCACCCGTTAGGGCTGCCACAAAAGTCGGCCTTATTCCGCCGTGCGCATGCGTCGTCGTTGACGCAATATCTAAAACAAAAGGCAATGCTGCCCAAAATGCGATAGCCGCGCACATAAATATAAGAAAGCGCGGAGTTCCGCTCTTCTTGCTTACAGAATTAATCTGAGACATCTATTTTTTCTCCTGAATTTAATTTAAAGCAAGCGTTCGGAAATACAATCGGCATTGTACAACTTGCGTGTGGTTACAAAACTTCTCCAATCAATAATTGCCGAAGTAACTATTAGGGATAATTAATATAACCCGAAATCGTAAAAAATACAATTCCCGCAGAACCAAATTACATTATTCCAAGGGCGATATTGGCCTTTTTTACAAATTATAGACGCGCGGGGTAGTAATTTGGTCTCAATTTTTTTGCCTTCGACATTATTTATTTGTGTATTTGAGATTTTGAGCTTGTTAAAAAGTAAAATTGGCTACTTAATCGCTCTTTTATAGAGAGGCGCCGACAAATGAGAAAATGACGATCCCGGCAAAATGCATATTGCTTTTGTTATTTGATTTTGCGTAAATAGAATTAATCCTTTCTTCGATGCAGGTTGGTTTTTAATAAGAGGTTTTTCAAGTATGCAAGAGTTTTCAGACCAAATGCCTTCGGACATTGAGCGTTTTCCGATGGTTCCGATCCGTGACGTGGTTATCTTTCCTTATACGAAAGTGGCGTTCAAGATCGGCCGGCCAACGTCCGTCGCAGCCCTTGAACAGGCGATGAACGGCGGGCGACAGATCTTCCTGGCGACGCAGCACGACGCGACGGTTGACGAACCGACGGCAGACCAGATCTATGTGGTCGGAACTCTTGGACGGATCCTGCAGGCGCAGCGGCAGGATAACGGCCAGATAAAAGTCGTTGTCGAGGGGCGTGAACGCGGGCGTATGGTGCGTGTCGAACAGGACTCGGACGGCATGTTTTATGCGCACGTCAGGCGCGTGGCTTCGACGGACGAGTCGGGCTATCGTACGGACGGCTTTCTGCAAAAGATACATCAATTGGTCGAACAGTTTCTGCGCGTGTCGCCCGATGCTTACACTGATGCTCTGCACGCAAGTTTGCGCGGAGTTTCAGCTGCCCAGATCGCCGATTCAATGTCGTCGCATTTACGGATCGAGGTTCAGGAAAAACAGACGCTGCTTGAGACTGTCTCAGTTGCCGAGCGACTTCAGAAACTCATCGAGATCCTCGAATCCGAGATAGAGAAACGCCAGATGGACCGCAACATCCAGTCTCGCACCAAAAAGCAGATGGACAAGCACCAACGTGAATATTATCTCAACGAACAGATCAAGGCCATTCACAAGGAACTTGGCCGCAAGGACGAAAAAGCCGAGCTTGAAGAACTAAAGAAGAAGATCGCAGAAGCCGGTATGACCGAGGAAGCGACCGAAAAAGCGATGCAGGAATTTGCGCGACTCGAAGCAATGCCCCCGATGTCTGCCGAAGGAACGGTCGCGAGAACATATCTGGACTGGCTGATAAATGTGCCGTGGCAGGCGAGATCGGAAGAGATCGAAGACCTCGGCGAAGCCGAAAAGACGCTCAACGAAGATCATTATGGGTTGGAAAAAATAAAAGAGCGTATCCTAGAGTTTTTAGCTGTTCGCCAGCTTGTAAAAAATCCGAAAGGCACGATACTTTGTTTTGTTGGCGCACCGGGCGTTGGCAAAACCTCGCTTGGTAAATCAATCGC
The DNA here is from genome assembly GCA_964618985.1 of uncultured Chloracidobacterium sp. Classification (GTDB taxonomy): domain Bacteria; phylum Acidobacteriota; class Blastocatellia; order Pyrinomonadales; family Pyrinomonadaceae; genus OLB17. Next base: position 4,909 of record CAZUEI010000104.1, on the reverse strand, counting down.
TAGGGCTACTGGGCGAAAGTTCGTCAGGTTGGCTCTTGGCGGCGTTCATGATGAGGCCGAAATTCGCGGTCACCGGCGCACCTATATCGGTTCAATGCCGGGGCAGATCATACAATTAATGAAACGAGCCGGAACTACTAATCCGGTCATTCTGCTTGATGAGGTTGACAAACTCGGACGCGATTATCGCGGCGACCCGAGCGCAGCTTTGCTTGAGGTGCTCGATCCTGAGCAGAATAATACGTTTCGCGACCATTACCTCGATATTGATTACGACCTGTCGCACGTTTTCTTTATTGCGACCGCGAACGTTCTTCATACGATCCCGCCGGCTCTGCAGGACAGGCTTGAGATACTCAATTTGTCGGGTTATACCGAACGTGAAAAGACCGAGATCGCCAAGCAGCATCTTATCAGCAAGCAGTGCGAGAACAGCGGCATTGATGCAGCGAATGTTGTATTCACCGATGAGGGCATCCTTGAGATCATCAGGCATTACACGCGCGAAGCCGGAGTGAGAAACCTGGAACGCGAGATCGGATCCTGCCTGCGAAAGATCGCAAGAAAATTTGTCGGGACCGAGGACAAGACAGATTTTCGTGTTGTGATCGACGCGGAGAAAGTTCAGGAATTGCTGGGCACGATCCGTTTCCGCAAACAGGACATCGCCCGCAAAAGCGAGATCGGGCTCGTCAATGGCCTCGCTTGGACAGAGGTCGGCGGCGATGTTTTGCAGGTCGAAGCAACGCTTGTAAAAGGCAAGGGCGAAGTTACTTTAACAGGAAAACTCGGCGAAGTTATGCAGGAATCCGCGAAGGCCGCGCTGACATGTGTCCGCACGCGGGCTGAGGAATTAGGCATCGATCAGACCATATTTAAGGAAAAGGACCTTCATATTCACGTGCCGGAAGGCGCGATACCGAAGGACGGCCCTAGCGCCGGTATTACTATTGCGACAGCGATGGTTTCGGCGATGCTGCGAAAAGCCGCCCGCCATGACGTGGCGATGACCGGCGAGATCACTCTTCGCGGCAAGATCCTGCCGATCGGAGGCGTGAAGGAGAAAATACTGGCCGCACACCGGTTTGGTTTGCGGACGCTTATTCTTTCAAAAGAAAATGAGAAAGACCTTGTCGATATTCCAGAAGAGGTGCGTGACGAGCTCACGATCCATCTTGTCGATACCATAGACGAAGTGCTCAAATTTGCGCTTGAAAGCGATATCACAACCGAGAATATTGAAACCCCGCAGATATGGCAGCCTGAAACCGGAACAACCGATGTTGCGGCGATTGTCGAATAACCCTATGTTATTTATCCGATTAGCAATTAATAATTAAATAATTACTAATTAATAATTAACAGCAAGGCAAGGTTCTTTCAGAATGAAGATCACTTCCGCAGAATTCGTTAAGAGCGCTTTCGAAAAAAGACACTGGCCGACTGATGGCAGGGCAGAGATCGCTTTTTTGGGACGCTCGAATGTAGGGAAATCTTCACTCATCAATTCGCTGTTGCTGAGAAAAGGCCTGGCTAGAACGTCAAATACGCCCGGCCGCACGCAGAGCATCAATTTTTTTTTGATAAACGAGAGCTTTTATTTTACTGATTTGCCGGGTTATGGCTACGCAAAGGTCTCCAAAACAATGCGCTCGGATTGGGGCAAAATGGCCGAAGAATATCTGGCCGAGCGCGATGAATTGGCATTGTGCATCCAGTTGATCGATTCCCGGCATCTTGCCACTCCGCTCGACATCCAGCTTAACGAATGGCTCGACCATCATGACAAGCCGCATATGATCGTCGCGACAAAGGCCGACAAGCTTTCAAATAATGAGCTTCGCAAGTCCCTGACAGCGGCGGAAAAGCAGCTTTTGGGTGCAAAAATTTTGGCATATTCCGCTCAAACAGGCCGCGGCCGAGAGGAACTCTGGACTGAAATAAATGCTTTATTAAAAAATTATTGATTTTTTAGTTGATTTTTGTGTTCCAATATTGTAATAATTGATTTTCCCGTTAAAACAGGGTTTTTGCGTAAAGCTTTTGCAGCTTAATTCACTGGCAATACTACATACAATCCATACGATTTTCTCCGCCCTTTAAGTTTTATTCTCGTTATTTCTGATATCCAAGCGCGAGAAAATAGTGACGAACCCTAAACCCTAAAAGCTTATCTTTTTTAGCTTCAATTTTATTTGAATAACATGGCAACAAAATCTACACAAACCCGCAAACCGCGAGGGATTAATGATATGGACGAACCGGACATTTCCACCGCTGAAGAGACCGATAACGACTTGTCTAACGATTCTTCAAACGGCGAATTGTCTGAAAAGTCTGAGATAAAAAGCTCACCATCAAACGGAAGAAATGACAATGGCATCCTGAATCTTGCCGGATTAAAGGATATGTCGATCAGTGAGTTGACCCACATCGCCAAGGAAATGGGCATCGAGGGAGCGACCGGGCTCAGAAAACAGGAGCTGATCTTTAAGCTTCTCGCTGCTCAGACCGAAAAGAGCGGCCTCATCTTTTCGGAAGGCGTACTCGAAACGCTGCCGGACGGCTTCGGTTTCCTGCGGGCACCGGAATACAACTATCTGCCGGGACCGGACGACATTTATGTAAGCCCTTCGCAGATACGCAAATTCGATCTTCGCACCGGCGACACCGTGTCTGGGCAGATCCGTCCACCAAAGGAAGGCGAACGTTACTTTGCTCTCATCAAGGTCGAAGCGATCAATTTTGAGGCGCCTGAGCAGTCGCGCGAAAAGGTCTTTTTCGACAATCTGACTCCGCTCTATCCCGATGAGCAGCTCAAAATGGAGATTGAGGCCGACCCGGACAAGATTTCGGCCCGTGTCATCGATCTCGTCACGCCGATCGGTAAGGGCCAGCGCGCTTTGATCGTTGCGCCACCACGAACCGGTAAGACGATGCTTTTGCAGACGATTGCAAATTCGGTCACAGAAAATCATCCCGAGGTCTCGCTGATCGTTCTGCTGATCGACGAACGCCCCGAAGAAGTAACGGACATGCAGCGTTCGGTACGAGGTGAAGTCATCAGTTCGACATTTGATGAACCGCCGACACGTCACGTCCAGGTCGCCGATATGGTCATCGAAAAGGCCAAACGACTCGTCGAGCACAAACGCGACGTCGTTATCTTGCTCGATTCGATCACTCGTCTTGCACGCGCTCACAATGCCGTCGTGCCTCCGTCGGGCAAGATCCTTTCGGGCGGTATTGATTCCAACGCTTTGCAGCGTCCTAAGAGATTTTTTGGCGCAGCCCGCAACATCGAGGAAGGCGGCAGCCTGACCATCATCGCCACCGCTTTGATCGATACCGGCTCGCGAATGGACGACGTTATTTTTGAAGAGTTCAAGGGAACTGGCAACTCGGAAATTCATCTTGACCGCAAGCTTTCGGACAAGCGTCTGTTCCCGGCCATCGATCTCCAGCGTTCAGGTACTCGAAAAGAGGAACTGCTCATCGACAAGGAAAATTTAAATCGCATATGGGTGATGAGACGTGTTCTAAATCCTCTTTCACCAGTCGAGCAAATGGAGGTCGTTCTCGAACGACTTGGCAAAACAAAAACAAACGCCGAATTTTTGGCGTCGATGCAAACTTAAACTAGTGAAAAACTAATAACTAATAGTGAAAAATGAAAAGCGGGAAAATGCTGATCGGAACCATTTTCCCGTTTTTCACTTTTAGCTTTTCACTTTAAACTATTCACTCTTATGCGCGTTGCCGTAATTTCTGCAGAGGCTGTCCCATATTCCAAGACAGGCGGATTGGGCGATGTTGCTGGAGCTTTGCCGAAGGCGTTGAAGCAGGTCGGCATCGATTCGCTGCTTATCACGCCCTGTTACTGGCAGACCAAGGGCGAATATCTCTGGCAAACAGCTATAGACGATCTCTGGGTGACATGGCGTGGGCGTCCATATCATGCTAAAGCCTTTTATAGCGAGGCAAATGGTTCGCCGACTTTTTTGATAGACGCTCCGTCTCTGTTTCACAGGGATTCAATATATGGTTATACCGAAGATTACGAGCGGTTTGCTTTTTTCAATCACGCGGCGCTTGCGTTATTGGAGCGTATCGGAAGGGCACCGGACATAGTCCATTTGAACGATTGGCATTGCGGCTTTGCGGCGGTTGAGATCGCGTCGCGGCGGCACCACGAAGCATACTGGCAAACCACACAAACTGTATTTTCTATCCACAACATGGCCTATCAGGGTGGCTTTGGAATGAGTGAATTGCCAGCCTTGGGCTTTACTTCTGGCTTTGCCAGAAATGCCTTTATTTTCAATGGTTACGCCTCGGCAATGAAAGCGGGACTTGAAGTCTCGGACACGCTTTCATCAGTCTCAAAACGTTATGGTTACGAGATCCAGACCGGCGAATTTGGATACGGGCTTGACTGGCTGACACGCCAGCGGGCGAACCGTTTGATCGGTATAACGAATGGTGTCGATTATGAAGTTTGGAACCCGGAAACCGACACGGAATTGCCCGCGCATTTTTCGATAAACGATCTGGCAGGTAAGCGAGAATGCAAACGTGCTCTGCTTGAACAATTTCAGTTACCGGCCGAACTTGACCGCCCGATCTTTGCCAGCGTTACGCGTCTTACATCTCAGAAAGGCGTCGAGTTGTTACGTCAGGGAGCAGGCGATATTCTGGCGTCGGGCGGATTTTTTATCGCACTCGGCTCCGGCGAAAAAGACTCGGAGCGCTTTCTTCAAGCCTTGCGTGATTACGCGCCTTCGCGCGTCGGTGTCTATGTCGGCTATAATGAGAGTCTAGCTCATTTGATCGAAGCCGGCGCGGATATGTTTCTGATGCCGTCGAAGTTCGAGCCGTGCGGGCTGAACCAAATGTATTCGTTAAGATA
>CAZUEI010000103.1:0-7062 GCA_964618985.1 uncultured Chloracidobacterium sp. | reverse complement strand
TGCGATTCGATCCGGAATTCGGGAAGATCTCAAAGCGGTTCCTTGAGAATCCGCAAGCGTTTGCCGATGCTTTCGCCCGTGCGTGGTTCAAACTGACGCACCGCGATATGGGCCCGAAGGTCCGCTATCTTGGACCTGAAGTTCCGGCTGAAGATCTCATCTGGCAGGATCCGATCCCGGCTTCGACAACGAACCTCGACGCAGATGGTATCGCTGCCCTGAAAGCGAAGATCGCCGATTCGGGATTGTCGGTTGCAGAGCTGGTTTCGACCGCCTGGGCCTCCGCATCGACATTCCGTGGCTCGGACAAACGCGGCGGCGCGAACGGCGCTCGTGTTCGGCTCGCTCCGCAGAAAGATTGGGCGGTGAACAATCCGGCCCAGATCGCTAAGGTACTTGCCGTGCTCGAGGGCATCAAGGCCGAGGCAGGCAACGTTTCGCTTGCGGATCTGATCGTGCTCGCCGGAAATGTCGGCGTCGAGAAAGCTGCGAAGGCGGCCGATTTTGACGTGACGGTTCCGTTCACTCCGGGACGCGGTGACGCTTCGCAGGAGCAAACAGACGTCGAATCCTTTGATTATCTCGAACCCGCAGCGGACGGTTTCCGCAACTATCTGAGATCGAAGTACACGATCCCAACCGAATCACTGTTGGTCGATAAGGCAAATCTGATGACGCTGACCGCGCCGGAGATGACAGTGCTCGTCGGCGGAATGCGGGTGATGGGGACGAATTTTGACGGTTCCCAGAACGGCGTTTTCACAAACAACGTCGGTTCCCTGACAAATGACTTTTTCGTCAACCTGCTCGATATGAGCACGGCGTGGAAAGCAACCGACGATTCACAGGAACTCTTCGAAGGTACAGACCGCAAGACTGGCGCGAAAAAATGGTCTGCGACTCGTGCCGACCTCATCTTTGGCTCGAACTCGGAGCTTCGCTCACTTGCTGAGGTTTATGCCAGCAGCGATTCTAAAGAGAAATTCGTCAAGGATTTCGTTGCGGCGTGGGACAAGGTGATGAACCTTGACCGCTTCGACTAGAAAGAAAAAAGCCTGCATCTCGCGGGCTTTTTCTTTTATTAGATTGACTTGCAGCGAATTTGGTTTGACAATCAGATATTGAAATAAAAGCCTTCACAGGGGAAGCGGGTGAAAATCCTGCACGATCGCGTCACCGTTAGAGTCGGGATTCCTGTTGAGAGGGACAAGCCAGTAAGAGATGTTTCGCGTAAAAAGCATCTACGGCGAATTAGGTTTAGTCTTTGGACGCCCTGTTTTCCGCTTTGATCGACGCGGACTTCAGGGCGTTTTGTTTTTGAGGAAAAGTGGTAAGAACGGGAAAACTTTTTGCTCTATTGTTGTTGGCATTGCTGTCGGCGTGTCGCGGCGAAACGTACGTTGTTCAACCACCTGCGGTCGTGCCAATGAGCTTGGTGATAGACGACCTCGGACGGACCGTGCGTGTCCCGGTCAACATCACTCGCGCGGTCAGCCTGGCTCCGAGTGCGACTGAGATGATCTTTGCGGTTGGCGCTGGAGATCGATTGGTTGGAGTGACTACCTTTTGCGATTATCCAGACGAGGCGAAGGCCATCGAGAAGATCGGCGACACGATGAACCCGAACTTGGAAACTATCGTTGCTCTCCAGCCCGATGTTGTTTTCGTATCGACGGCGTCGCAAATCGAGAATTTTGTTCAGACTCTAGAATCGAATGACATTTCGATTTATGTCCTTAATTCGGGCGGAATGATGGGTCTTTATCATGGTTTGATGGAACTCGGAAGTATATTTGACACCTCTGATAAAGCGGCTAGGTTGGTTTATGAATTGGCGCAGCGAGAGGATAACGTTCGAATGACTCTCCTCAGCAGTGGATTATCCGAAGATGGAAAACCGGATCGAAAGAGCATAAGGGTGTTCGTCCAGATTTCGCGCGAACCACTGTTTACCATTGGGAAGGGTGTAATCTTGAACGAGCTCATCGAAGCGGCTGCCGGTAAGTCGGTTACAGACGGGATACCAAGTGCCTATCCAAAGCTGAGCAAAGAAACGGCCTTGGCGTTGCAGCCAGAGGCAATCATTCTTTCGGACAGCCCAGACAATCAGGAGCCGAACGAGGTGTTTAAGAACTCGCCGGCGGTGAAAAACGGGCGCGTATATAAGGTAAACGCCGATCTGCTGTCGCGTCCGGGGCCGAGGCTCGTGGATGCTTTGGAGCAGATCGCGAAGGATCTACATCCTGAGAAATTCCAATAGTGGCTTTAACACAGAGATCGCAGAGGACGCAGAGTAACCGTGCCGTTTGGCTTGGCGGTGCACTGCTTTTGCTTCTTATGGTTGTGCTTCTTGGAGCGGCGATGCTCGGGGCAGAGCGGCTGTCGATGTTCGATTTGTCGGAGCAGCAAAGGTCGATACTATATGACATTCGTTTGCCGCGAATTTTGCTTGGGGCTTGTGTTGGTGCGAGTCTTGCGGTTGCGGGAGCGGGCTTGCAGTCGCTGCTGCGAAATCCGTTGGCTGAGCCTTATTTACTAGGTGTTTCTAATGGCGCGGCTCTGGGGACAATGGTCGCGTTTGTTTTTTTTCAAAGCCTTGAGATCACGCGGCCCCTGCTGGCATTTGCCGGTGCGGGATTGGCGACAATAGCTGTGTATCGAATGGCAACGAGCCGTGCAGGGATGAACGTCGAACGGCTTATATTATCGGGCGTGATAGTAACGACATTTTTATCGTCGGTGATCGTGATGTTAACGACGCTGCTCGATGCGGCAAAGCTGCGGAGCTTTACGTTTTGGCTGCTCGGCGATTTGTCGCAGGCGACGCGGAATGGAGTTTATCTGAGCCTCGCGGCGGTCGTTGTCGGGACAATTATTTTGATGTCGCAAGCTCGTGCATTGAACTTGATGATGGTCGGCGAGCGCGACGCGTTCGATTTTGGTGTCGAAGTTGGGCGAGTGCGTGTTTTGGTTTTTGGCGCGTCGAGTTTAGTCGTGGGCGCGGCCGTTGCGGCTAGTGGTTCTGTAGGTTATGTCGGACTTATCGTGCCGCATCTGGTTCGGTTAACGGTCGGTAGTGACAATCGCCTTGTGGTTCCCTTTTCGGCAATTGCCGGCGCGATATTTGTAGTTTTTGCCGATACCATCGCGCGAACGGCCATCGCTCCGAGGGAATTGCCTGTCGGCGCGGTGACGGCGCTCATCGGCGCGCCGGTGTTTATTTATTTACTGAGAAGAAATTAGCCGCAGATAAACGCAGATGACGCAGATAAGATCATTTTTAAATTCTTTTCTGATCGGCGTTTACCTGCGTTCATCTGCGGCAAAAAATAATGCTTAAGGTCAAGGACATTTCAGTTAATTACGGAGAGCGTCAGGTTTTGAGCGACGTGTCGTTCGAGCTTCGCGACCGTGAGATTATTGTTCTGCTTGGAGCAAACGGCGCGGGGAAAACATCACTGATCCGTGCGCTGAATGGAACATTACCGGTTTCGTCGGGTGAGGTCGATCTGAATGGTAAAGGGCTTTCCGCAATGTCGCGTCGTGAGATCGCGTCGAATATCGCGGTTGTCGCGCAGGAAAATGAAACACGGTTTCCGGTGACGGTTTTGGAGTTTGTGCTGGCAGGGCGGTTTGTTCATGGGAATGCATTTGGATGGGAAAGCGAGGCGGATGTTGATCTTGCCCGAAAAGCTTTAGGCGATTGTGATCTGGCCGATTATGAGTCGCGGTTGATGAATCACCTGTCGGGTGGCGAACGGCAACGTGTCGTGTTGGCGAGGGCTTTGGCGACGGGAGCGCGAATCTTGCTGCTTGACGAACCGACGGCAAATCTCGATCTCGCTCATCAGGCGATGATGTTCCGGTTGGTGCTCGAACGATGCCGGCAGAGTAATTACTCGGCAATAGTCATCACACACGATCTCAACCTGGCGTCGGAATTTGCCGATTGCGTCATTATGCTGAGAGACGGGCGGATCGCCGCAAAGGGCACGCCCGAAGAAGTTTTGACCGCCGACAATGTGAAGAATATTTTCGGCGTTCAGGTGTTGCTGGATACAAATCCGGCGAGCGGAAACGTTCGGGTGACGAATGTTTTTTAGAAGTGCCTACGAAAAACACGAAAAGCACGCAATTACTTTTTATGTGTTTAGTGTGTTTCGTGGGTAAATTTGGCAAACGATGCAAAGGAAGTTTGGTGCAAAGCCAACGCTGCCCACGCAACTGTGAAGTGAAAACGTTCAAATGCAAAATGCTTTTGAATCGCGCTCGCGTAGTCAGGAACTTTGCGCCTTTGTCGTAGCTTGAACCATTCTGCGTGTGGGCAGAAGAGGAGATGAAATGAATTTTCTGAAAATCTTTACCTTACTATCTTTCCTTTGCCTTTCCGTTTTCTCTCAAGAGGCTGTAAGGCTGCTGGGCCAGGTTACTGACAGTCGGGGCGTAGTCGTTGCGAATGCAATCGTAAAAGTAATTTCGAGTTCGGATTCGCGTAAGGTTTATTCAACAAGAACCAATAAACGAGGCGAATTTATGTTCACTGGCTTCCCTGCCGGGAACTATTACATTACTGCATATAGGGAAATGGGAGGGTCACAACAGGCTTCACAAACTCAAACCGTACAAATTATGTATGAGGGAACTGAAGTTAATCTTGCATTGGTCCTGATTGCACCAATACGCGAAACCGTTACAGTTTCGGCAGATACAATACAGGCAATAGAACAAGTGTCAAAAACCGTAGATGTCATCGACGCGCAGCAAATGCGTGATCGGTCGGACTTTGCGTTGATCGAGAGTCTGCGGACTATTCCTGGATTTCGCGTACAGCAGTCAGGCGGTTTTGGGAGACTTGCGACGATCAAGACGCGTGGGCTTCGTAATTCGGACACGGCCGTGCTGATAGACGGCATACGGTTTCGCGATGCGACAGCGATCACGGGCGATGCGTCGCCGTTTTTGAGCGATCTTACGTTGACGAGCGTAAACAAAATTGAAGTGCTACGCGGGTCGGGATCGTCGCTTTACGGCACAAATGCCATCGGAGGCGTTGTCGATTTTCAGACGCCAACAGCGAGGAGTGGAACGCATGGCCAGATCGGTGGCGCGTTTGGCGGGCTTGGGCTTGGACGATTTCGCGGTAATATTTCACACGGCACGCAGAGCGGCAAATTCGGCATCACGGCGGGTGTTTCGCGAACGGGATATACGGATGGAATTGACGGCGATGACAATGCCTACAACACCAATTTCCAAACGCGTATCGACGCCAGTCCTTTCTCAAAAACAAGCATTTCAGGCCGAATTTTTGTTTCGGATGCCGATGTTCGGCTAAACACGAGCCCGAACACCTTTGGCACGCTGCCGGCATCCAATGCGGCTGTGATCAATGCAATTGCTGATGTAAATTTTACACCGGACGTGAACGATCCAGACAGCGTTCAGAGGTCCAGGTTCTTTAGCGGACAGGTGAAATTAGATCATGCATTTAGCGATAAACTGTTTTTCGGTGCTTTTTACCAAGGCCTCGATACGACCCGCCGCAATACGAACGGACCTTTAGGAAGCGGTTTTCAGCCGTTTCCGGGGCCTGATACAGACCGTTTTGCCGGGCTTATCCATACCTTTAACGGCCACTTTACCTGGAGTTCGAATGGCGTGAGCCGCACGACAGCCGGGTATGAATACGAAAACGAGCGATTTGAAAATGATCACATAACGGTCACCGCGGCCGATAATTTTTCTGTACGGGCGCGGCAATCGAGCAACACGATGTATGTGCAGGAGTTGTTGAGTTTTGCGGACGGACGGCTGCAGCTTGCGGGTGGATTTCGGGCACAGTTCTTTTCGTTAAAGAAGCCGACCTTTTTGCCGGTGAACAATCCGACTTACCAGAATCTGACTCTCGACAATCCGCCGACGGCATACACCGGCGACGGTTCAGCCTCATATTTTTTCAGTTCGACAAACACGAAATTGCGTGCGCATGTCGGCAACGGCTATCGTGTGCCGTCGTTGTATGAGCGGTTTGGAACTTTTTATTCCGGATTTTTTGGCTACTCGAATTCGGGCGATCCGAACCTCGCTCCCGAACGCTCGGTAGCGGTTGACGCTGGTATCGAACAGTCATTTCTATCGAACCGTGTCCGCATGACCGGCACCTATTTTTATACCGACATCACAAAGGCTATTGACTTCGCGTTTTGTGTTCCTCAGTGTCTGCCGTCGCCCGATCCTCTCGACCGCTTTGGCGGTTATTACAACACCAATGGTCGCATCGCACGCGGTATAGAAACGAGTGCCGATATAAGTCCGACCCGATCGACGCGGATATTCACGTCGTACACATTTACCAACAGCGACGAGCAAAATCCGCTGAATCTGTTCATCCGCACTTCGCCCGGCATACCGTCGCATCAGTTCTCGATGGTCGCAACGCAGCGAATCGGCGAGCAGTTCTGGCTGAATTTTGACTTTGTCGGTACGAGTCCGTACCTGTTCCCGTTCTACAACTTCAACTTTGTCACCTTTGAGGAAAAATACTATATATACCGCTTCAAAGGCTCGCGGCGCGGTGATCTGACGGCAGGATATACGTTCGAATTCAAAAAAGAAAAAATGACGCTGCGGATCTATGGCACGGTTGAGAATGTTTTCGATCACGAATATTACGAGAATGGTTTTCGCACTGCCGGAGCGACAGGTAGAGTTGGGTTGAGTTTCGGTTTTTAAGAGAATTGTCCGCGAAACACGCGAAATACATGAATTGGAAGAATGATATGATTTAGTGTCTTTTCGTGTGTTTCGTGGGCAAATGAATTAAAATCTTGGTTTATGAAAGAAGGTTGGGAAGCAGTTATCGGTATGGAGATCCACGCGCAGCTGGCGACGGCTACGAAGATCTTTTGTTCGTGTGCGGTCGAAACTGGCGGCGAACCTAATTCGAATACTTGTCCGGTGTGTTTAGGCTTGCCTGGAGCGTTGCCCGTTTTGAATCGGCGTGTAATTGATCTCGGAGCGCGGGCGGCATTGGCTTTGGGGCTTGAGATACAGGAAACGTCG
>CAZUEI010000102.1:0-7093 GCA_964618985.1 uncultured Chloracidobacterium sp. | reverse complement strand
TGCTCACTCCAAAAGACCATGCTGTAATTGACCGAAAATTGCAGCACGCCCGTGAGAGCGATCAAACGCCATTCTTTAGCCGTTTTTGGAAGAGGTATCTTTTGTATGCGGATGACGACGAAAAGAATTGCGACCGCCAGCAGAAAACGACCCGCCGCGAATGTGATCGGAGGCAAATCGTCGAGTCCGATCTTAATAAATATCCAGGTCGTGCCCCAGATCAGGCAGAGTATGAGCCATACAAGTATTTTCATCAGGAATTCTCATAAAAGCTAAGCGAGGTTTCGCCTTGTTTTAATACTCGCCAGCGCCGGATTCGGCCAACTTCATCGGACATTTGTTTTTTTGTGTGATGCTCAACGACTAGAATGCTGCCTTGGTTGAGCAGTGTTTGGTTGAAACCGAACTCATGGAGAACTATCGAGTAATCGCCATCGTATGGCGGATCAAAAAATGCGATGTCCCAACCGTTTTCATGTTTGCGGCCGGCGAAGTTTTCGGCGTCTAGCGCGAGGATGTCGGTGTTCGATTCAGGCACGTCGAGATTATCTAAATTTTCTTCGATAAGAGCACAGGATTTTTTTGATTTATCGACGAATGTAACAAATGCCGCACCGCGAGACAGCGCTTCAATGCCTATAGCGCCGGTTCCGGAGCAGAGATCGAGGAAGCGGGTTTCATCATTGATTTGCGGGGCAAGAACGTTGAATAAAGTTTCACGCAGGCGGTCTGAGGTCGGCCGCGTCTTGTTGTCGGGCGGGCTTTTGAGCACGCGGCCGCGATAAAGTCCTGAGATCACTCGCATCGATATAAGTGTAAGAAATGCAAAGCGTACGGGCAAAGGCAATGGAAAATCGCTATCCAATGCCGCCGAGCCGCATTCGTTTGTCGGAGCGGGCGATCTTAACCATTGCAGAGGTTTCGGGTGACATTCGGCGTTTTGTGAGATAGTCTTCCGCTTCTTTTCTAGCGGCGATCAAAATGTCGAGATCGCGGACAATGTTGCCGATATGAAAATTTTGAATGCCTGATTGGCGCGTGCCTAGGATCTCGCCTTGGCCGCGCAATTCGAGGTCTTTTTCGGCGATCTTGAACCCGTCTGACGTCGCTTCCATTATGCCAAGTCTTTCCTTTGCAACAGCGGTTTTTTTGAAATCGGTCAGCAGCACGCAATAGCTCTGGTCGGCACCACGGCCTACGCGGCCGCGCAGTTGGTGAAGCTGCGAGAGGCCAAATCGCTCGGCGTGTTCGATGACCATCAGAGAGGCATTCGGCACATCGACGCCGACCTCGATGACGGTCGTCGAGACAAGAATATTGAGCTTTCCGGCGACAAAATCTGTCATGATGCCTTCTTTTTCGGCGGGTTTCATTTTCCCGTGGAGCAGGCCGACGGTGTATTGCGGGAAGATGCGTGACCGCAGGTCTTCATACATTATCGTCGCGGCCTTGAGATCCATTTTAGCGGACTCTTCGATCAGTGGATAGACGACGTAGATCTGGTGGCCCAGCTGTATCTCGCGTTCGATACCTTTATAAACGCCGCTGCGCTGATCTTCACCGAGTACGACGGTTTTGATCGGGGTGCGGCCCGGCGGCAACTCGTCAATGATAGAAACATCGAGATCGCCGTAAACAGTCATTGCCAGTGAGCGCGGTATCGGCGTCGCGGTCATAACAAGCACGTCGGGATTAAGGCCCAATGCGCGCAACTGAGCACGCTGCAGCACTCCAAAGCGATGCTGTTCGTCAATCACCGCAAGGCCAAGACGATCGAATTTCACGCCTTCCTGGATAACCGCGTGCGTTCCGATAATGAGATTGATCTCACCATTTGCGAGCGATTCGTAGATCTTTCGTTTCGCAGAGGCTTTGGTGTTTCCGATCAGCATCTCGACACGGTAGCCTGTGCCGTCAAATATTTTCTTTGCGTTTCGCAAATGCTGTTCGGCCAGAATTTCAGTCGGCGCCATCAGTGCTGCCTGGTAACCGTTTTCCATTGCGGCAAATATGGCGAGAAAAGCCACTATGGTCTTGCCGCTTCCGACGTCTCCCTGGATCAAACGATTCATCGGCGCATCGGATTTTAGATCGCTGAATATCTCGCCGATAACTTTTTTTTGCGCCCCGGTCAGCGTAAAAGGCAGAATTTTGTTTAATCTTTGTTTCGTTGCATCAGATACTTCAATAACCGTGCCTTTTGGTTCCTTTTGCCGTTCGCCGCGAAGCAGTTGCATCGCAAACGATAGCCAGAAAAATTCGTCGAAGATAAGCCTCCTATGCGCAGCACTGCGAAACATCTCGTATTCCGCGATCGCCGAATCGTCAGGAGGAAAATGGATCTCTGTCAATGCCTGCTCTCGCGTGAGCAGATTCTGACGTTTTATAAGTTCGGAGGGGAGGGCGTCTGCGACCGTGGCGCAGTCGAGATTTTGTATAACGCTGTGAATGATCTCGCGAAGCCGTTTAGTCTGAAAAGGGCCGAGTTTGCGATAGATCGGGACACGGCGTGCGGTGTGGACAGGGGCGAACTCAGGATCGTCAATGTCTTCGAGAAGGGCATCGTCGGAATTTTGGTCTTCAGTGTTCGATTTTTGGTCTTGAGGTCGATGGCTCTCGGTTGTGAATAGTTCGCGATCAGTATTCGGAAGAATCTCCAACTCTTCCGGTTTCTGAAGGATTAGCGAAAAGGTATTACGACGGTTGTCCCATTCCCATTTGCCGTAGGCGACAAATCGTGTCCCGCGTATAAATTTATCCTGGTAATAACTGGCAATACGTTCGGCCTGCTTGCCTGAAATGAACCATTTAATGGTGACCGGCTTTTGGGTTCGGGATTCGTCTGCTCCTGTGATCTCGAAAAGAAAAAGGGGCGGTTGGCGAGGTCCGCGATTTTTCCCGACACGAATCGCGACTGAGGTTTTTACGTAAATTTCGATTGCGGCCTCGACACCGTCAGAAAGTTCGTTGATCCGTACAAAATTCGATCTATCCTCATAACGCGTTGGGAAATAATTCAGCAGATCTTCAACAGTGGCTTCGGCAGGATCGGTTTTGCCGCCAAAACCGGCGACAGCGATTGCCAATTTGTGTTTCAATGCTGACGAGAGGTTTGCAAGCTGCGAGCCTGGAATTTCGACAAGCGGTGCTGAAATTGAGATCGAATTAGATAACATCTGAAGATCAACCTATTTTCTGGTCAGACGATAAACAGCCGTGCCAGTCAGCACAGAATCCATAGGCATCTGGAGAAATTTCCTATTCAGTCTTTCGAGGTCCATCAAAGATCTATCGAAATAATCGACAAAGAGAACCTCAACACTCAGTTCTGCCCGCTCAAATGCTGCCAGGAATTCATGATGCCGTTTGCGGTTTGGGACGCCCCGGTTCGAACCCATTAGTTCCCAAATCCGATCCGAGAAACTCATAAAAACACCGGGATCCCGATAATAAAACCAGCAATCATGTGGCCCAAAATCCACACGATGAAGACCAATACCACCGTCATTTAGGACGCGGTTGTGAACTTCCGCGAAGGCGTCAATGTCCGTGAGATGTTCCGCAACTTGAAAGGAACAGATCAGATCGTATTTCTGTGATGTTGTGGCGGTTTCGAGCGGCTCACCAATAAGTTCGAGCCGTTCTTTTGCATTTTCAGGAAAATGATTCGCGGTCAGAGTTTGGTTCCAGGGTAAATTTGGATAAAACCGATTCCAATTATTATCTATCTCGTAATACCACCGCTTTGCCGCTTCGCCAAAATAATCTCCCGGAAAACGGTCGATCACGCAATACCGGCTTGCACCGGCGGCGAGAATACTGAGGCCCGAAGTCAGGTAATCTCCCGCCCCAATTTCGCAAACCGACTTTCCTTTTAAATTGCCAATATGTTCAAGAATCAGGTTAAGACTGCCGAAGGCATAATTCTTTAAGAACTCGTCAGTATTAGAATAATTTGTGGCGGTCTTCGGCCGTTTCAGCCGCCAACGCCTGACGGCTGCGGAACCCATCAGGAAATTCTTCGCGATTTGGACGGTGAGGTCTTTGGCGATGTTTAGCTGTCCGGTTTTATTTCGTTCCATTCTGAGTATCGAGAGTAAACGGATTGAAATTGGTTTCGCGGTCGTAGAAATCTTCGTGCTCTGCTCGTTTCAAAAAGCCGACGATTTTATATGTCAGCGGCGTTGCCAAAATTTCCCACAAAACCTTGATGAAATAGTTGCCGATCATAACGTTGATGACTTGTTCGTTCGACCATGTGCCGAGAAAAGCAATTGGATAAAAAATCGCGCTGTCAACGGCCTCGCCGGCAAAGGTTGAGCCGATCGTTCGCGTCCAAAGGTATTTTCCGGCGGTCAGTATCTTCATTTTTGCAAGGACAAACGAGTTAACAAATTCGCCGGCCCAAAAACCGAGAAGTGAAGCAAGGACGATCCGCCACGTCTGGCCGAATATTAAATTGACGGCGGCCTGTTGGTCGGCGGACATCACATTAGCCGCGGGCAAGCTCGTTACTATATATGACATGACGGACGCAAATATCAATGCACCGAAGCCGGCCCAGATGACCTTTCGCGAACGGGCGTAGCCATAAACCTCGGTCAAAATATCGCCAAAAAGATAACTGAGAGGGAAGAAAAGAACGCCAGTGCCGTAGATATATTCGCCGATTATCGGAAGGTTCACGGACGAAACCTTATGAACGCCGATCAGGTTCGAGCACAGCAAAACAGCGACAAATGCCGCCATTATGAGGTCGAAGTAGCGATATTGTCTCGGTGCCGCCATTGAAGTGGATTGTAACAAAAAAAAGGAAGCTGACGCCGTTTTGGGCCGCTTCCAAATTATTGTAGAGACAAAAGACCGGGCTTAGGCAAGCTCGCTGACGTGTCTTGTCAGGCGCGATTTGTACCTCGCGGCCGTATTTTTATGGATAATTCCCTTATTAACCGCCTTGTCGATCAACGAAACTGTCGGGTTAAGCAGTTCATTGCTATCCGTTTTATCGTGATCTGCGATCGCAGCGCGCAAGGATTTGATCTGTGTCCTAAGTCTGCTGCGGTTGCTGCGGTTTATCTCTTTGCGTCTCGCATTTTGCCTGACGCGTTTCTCTGCTGATTTATGATTCGCCATTTTATTCTATGTCTTATAAGACAAACTCAAAATTCTATATATTGAGCAGTCTTTTGTCAAACGTCAAAATGGTTCTGTTACTATTCAAAACGAGCAGCAAAAGAATGCATCAGATCGACGAATAGCGTGATTATTGGAGGGTAAAAGATAAATTCAGGCTTGAGGTCGGCTGCAAACATTGACGGCAATGCATTTGCCGCAAAATGCACCTGCGTCCCAATAAGAAATCCAAGTCCTAAACAAGCGAGGAACCCAATGAGCAATCCCGCGCCAACGGCATACTGCGAGTAACGAAATTCTTTTCGTGCATTATCGTCAAGAATCGAATCGTGAATATTGTCGTCATATTCGGTGTATCGCTCAAAGCCTTCACGGATGCGGCTGACGAGATGAATGACGCCCACAATAAAGAGCGAAACTATAGCAATTTTTCCGAGAACTCCTGACTTGTCAAATATCTGCGGCCTGAACGCCGTTACCATGATCGCTGACACAAACAACGCAACCATCGGATATATCGCTTTCTGGAACGCCATTGCCTCGCGGCGCTCTTCTTCGATCATGCGGTCAATGATGTCGTTGTAACGCTTTTCATAGACCATCTGCCGCCATCGCTGGGCGTGACGGTTTGACGACGCAAAAACAGATTCTGCACTGCCGTTGCCGACGAACTGCTGCTCCAAAATGCGGCGGTCATAAACGGCTCGCTCACGGGAATTCCCAAGTATCTCGTATGCCTCGGCTATTGCCGCAAATTTCAGAGCGGTTTCCTCAGAGCCGTTGTTTTTATCAGGATGTAGTTTGCGGGCGAGACGTCGATAGGCCGATTTTATCTCGGCCTTTGAAGCCTTTGGTGACACTTTCAAAATGTCGTAGTAATTCACCATCGAAGCGGATCGGTCTGGAGATGCTAAACGTGGGTGACAAACCTCGAACAAGGAAATTATAACATACATGCACAAGCCCGCACGTAAGTAAGGGCGGAACACTCAACGTTGAATGTTCCGCCTTTACCTACGTGCGGGCTTGTGCAAAGAAACCGGCTACTCGAGATCATCGATCTGAAGACTGATAGGGTAAGCACCGGCCAATTTGACTGCGTCAACCACACGGGCGACGCTGCCGTAATCGAGACGACGCGGAGCTTTGATAAAGACGGTGCGTTCGATGCGGTCGTTTGTCGGGCGGTTCGGGTCGTCGGCAAACGATCGTGAAACGTTTCCGTTCGCTATTCTCTGATCGAAAACATCCTTGAGCCGTTTGATGAGATTTGACAGATCGGCGACCGTGCCCATTTCCGGTTCGGTGTTGAGTTTTAGAGAGGAGTCTGCGCCGATGAACACGATGATGGTGTCAGGATTTGGCGGGGCGAAAGTATCAATTTGTGGTTCAGGCGGAACTCGTGTTTTGAAGCTGCTCGGTTTTAACGGCGTAACGACCATGAATATGATAAGCAGCACGAGCAGGACATCTATTAGCGGCGTGACGTTTATGGTTGGTGTGTTCATCGGCGTCCTCCTTTTTTGTTCTGGAGATTTAGACACCGTTCGTTAGGATTTTGTTCCAACCACAAAAAAACACTATTCAAAATGGCCGCCTATCGCGGTGAGCAATGCTTTCGCTTTTGTGAGCGTTTCTTTGTATTCGCTTTCGGGATCGCTGTCGATAACGATGCCGCCGCCGACGTTGAAAGTGGCAATATGATCTCGAATGACCATTGTGCGGATCGCAACGCTCAGGTCAAACGAATGCGGAATGCGGAATGCGGAATGAGGAATGTGGTATCCGATCGCGCCCATCGACAGGCTGCGGTTAGCTGTTTCGATCTGGTTAATTATCTTCATCGTGCTGATCTTTGGCGCACCTGTGATCGAGCCGCAGGGAAAAACCGCTTTCAAAATGTCCGAAAACACTACATCGTTTCTAAGTTCGCCGCTTATGGTTGAGACGAGATGGAAAA
>CAZUEI010000101.1:0-7182 GCA_964618985.1 uncultured Chloracidobacterium sp. | reverse complement strand
GATTCACAGCGGTAGCTCCCGATCTCTATCGCGGACGCATCGCAAAGGACAGCAGTGAGGCTTCGCAGATGATGCATGATCTCACAAGCGAAGACGGCCTCGACACGATCAAAAACGCCATCGAAGCTGCGTCATTGGCCTATGACATTTCGCATTTTGGGATAACCGGCTATTGCATGGGCGGAAGCTTTGCACTGCTCGCGGCGTGTGAGCTAGATGGTTTGAGCGTCGCCGCGCCTTTTTATGGCGACATTCCGGGCGACGATGTTTTGCAGAAACTTAGTATCCCAACGATCTTTATCTCCGGCACACGCGACGGCTGGATCACGCCGGAAAAGGTCGCCCAATTAGAAGACGCCGCCGAGAGGTTTGAACTGCCCGTCCACTCGGTCAAATACGACGCCGACCACGCGTTTTTCAACAACACGCGCCCCGAGGTCTATAACGAAACCGCCGCAAATGATGCATGGGCGTTGGTCATCGGATTTTTTAACGACAAATTGTAATGGATTTCAGCTGCGTCCCCAGAAGCTCGCACCGCTGGAAATTTCTTCGAGGGTTTCGGCGATCTCGCGTTCGTCTTCGGTTTCGAGTGCGACGTCGGCCATCGCGATGATGCCGGCGAGTTTTCCATTATCATCGATGACAGGAATGCGTCGGACCTGTTTGTCGCCCATCAGACGGATCGCCTCGAAAACAAAATCATCGGGCCCGACGGTGAAAAGCTCGGCCGTCATCGCGTCATTGACAGTCGTATCGGCGTCACGGCCATCGGCAATGCAACGGACGACGATGTCGCGGTCGGTGACGATGCCGATCAACTTGCCTTCATCAACGACAGGAACAGCACCCATATCGCCGTCACGCATTATCGCCGCTACCTCGCGGAGCGACATATCGAGCGTCGCTGTGCGCACGTTTTTTGTCATTATCTCGCGGCAGCGCATGCGTGAAATGGCCGACGGTTCGACTTCGCTCATCTATAAAACTCCTTTCTTTTATTTTGTTCGACAGGCGGAAATAAAGCAAGAGGAAGTTTTGCCACGAATTACACGAATAGCTCGAATAAGAACTCTTAATTCGAGCTATTCGTGTAATTCGTGGCTAATTTTTCTTTTCTGTCATTGAGATCATGCGTTCGAGCGCGACACGAGCATAATGTTTTGTCTCGTCATCGACGACGATCTCGTTGACGACGTTACTGTCGAGAAGGTTTTCCATTGCCCAGGCGAGATTTTGCGGAGCGATGCGGTACATCGTCGCGCACATGCAGAGGTCGGGGGCGAGCAGGTGAACTTCTTTGTCAGGAAATCTATCTTGAAGTCGTTTGACCAGATTAACTTCAGTGCCGATAGCCCATTTTGAGCCGCTCGGAGCGTTTTCGACGGTTTTGATGATGTATGAGGTTGAGCCGTTGAGATCGCTCTTTTCAACGACCTCGCGAGTGCATTCGGGATGCACAAGAACCTGAACGCCGGGGATCTGCTCACGAATCTTGTCAACGTGCCAGTCCTTGAACCTGCCGTGAACCGAGCAATGCCCTCGCCAGAGGATGAGTTTGGCATTATGCAATTCTTCTTCGGTGTTCCCGCCAAGTTCCTCATGCGGATTCCACAAAGCCATTCTATCTAGCGGAATGCCGAATTTTGCGCCTGTGTTTCTTCCCAGATGCTGGTCCGGAAAGAAAAACATCTTGTCGAATTCTTTGAGATAAATATCGAACAGCGGAACAGCGTTCGACGATGTACAGACGACGCCTTCGTTGCGGCCGCAAAATGCTTTGATAGCCGCCGAAGAATTCATATACGTGATCGGCGCGACCTTGCTATCCAAAACGCCGATCTCTCGAAGCTGTTCCCAAGCATCCTCGACCTGTTCGATCGTCGCCATATCGGCCATCGAACATCCAGCTCCTAGATCCGGCAATATCACGCGCTGCGACGGCTTGCCCAGGATATCGGCCGATTCGGCCATAAAATGGACTCCGCAAAAGACGATGAACTCGGCCTCGGTCTGCGAAGCCATTACCGAAAGCTGGTAACTGTCACCTGTCAGATCGGCGTGGCGGATAACGTCGTCCCGTTGATAGTGATGGCCGAGAATGACCACACGAGGCCCGAGTTCCTTGCGAGCAAACTCAACGCGCTCGTGCATCTCCTCATCGGGCATCACGAGATAATCTTCAAGCGCACGGGTTTGTTCTAAAACAACGCTCATCTAAGAAAAAATGATGTCACTTTGGGTATGGTAAGGCAAGCAGTTACTGAGCAAGTAATTTATATAACGCCGACGATCTTTTCGATCACTAAAACAACGCCGTAGGAAAGCGCCGCGATCAAACCGGCCATCGGGATCGTAAGAACCCACGCCCAGACGATACGGCTGGCGACGCCCCATTTGACAGCGGAGAAACGCTTTGCCGAGCCGACACCGACGATCGAGCCTGTGATCGTATGAGTTGTCGAAACGGGAATGCCGGTGTATGTTGCCAGGAAAAGTGTCAGAGCTCCGGATGTTTCCGCACAGAATCCACCGACCGGCTGAAGCTTGACGATCTTTGTTCCCATCGTTTTGACGATCCGCCAGCCGCCCGATAGTGTTCCGAGTCCTATGGCGGCGTGGGCCGAGAGAATTACCCAGAGAGGCGGTTCGGGGAGTTTGCCACCGGGCATCATATCAGCAAAGCCGCCCGCAACCAAAACGATAGTGATGATGCCCATTGTTTTCTGTGCGTCATTGCCGCCGTGCCCAAGTGAAAACGCAGCCGCAGAAAATAGCTGGCCGACTCGAAAAACCCGGTCGACCTTGTTTACCGAAACCCTATTAAAGATCCAGTAAACAGTGACCATCAGAACAAAGCCTAACGTCATGCCAATAAGCGGCGACAGAACGATGAACGATATGGTCTTGATCCAGCCTGCTGCCTTTAATACGGTTTCGACATTATTAAACCCAAAATGCCAAATGTATGAAGAAATAGCGGCACCGGCATAAGCTCCGACGAGGGCGTGCGAACTCGAAGTAGGAAGCCCAAGATACCACGTGATCAGGTTCCAGACAATTGCACCGACAACACCGGCGAGCAGGACGAATAACTGATCGTTACCCGGAATTACGGCTATATTGATCATGTCGCCGCCGATAGTCTTGGCAACTGCGGTTCCAAAAACAACAAACGCGATGAAATTGAAAAATGCCGCCCACGCAACGGCTGCACCAGGCGACAAAACTCTGGTCGCAACAACCGTGGCGATCGAGTTCGCTGCGTCATGAAAACCGTTGACGTAGTCAAAAACGAGCGCGAGAGCTACGATAAGGACCACCAGGCTGAAAGCGGCTGTTTGAGCGTCCATATGGGCGTTAGTTGTGCTTCAGGACAATACTTTCGATAATATTGCCGACACTCTCGCAACGATCGGTGCCATGCTCGAGGATCTCGTAAAGCTCTTTCCACTTAATGATCTTTACAGCATCCGAGTTTTTGAACAGGGCCGCCATTGCACGGAAATATACTTCGTCAGCATCATTCTCGAGCCGCTGGATATCGAGCAGGTTCTTCTCCATACCTTTTGCGGTTTTGAGGTGAGAAACGGCCCCGTGGATCTCAGCCGCCTGTTTTTGTAGGACGACGGCTAGCTCAACGGCAAACGGGTCAGACTCATGAATGTTGTACATCACCACCGCCCGTGCCGCCGCATCAATATAATCGCAAACATCGTCAAGAGCGACCGAAAGCGTGTAGATATCTTCGCGGTCGAACGGCGTTATGAACGATTTGTTGAGTTTGGTGGTGACGCTGTGGGTGATCTCGTCGCATTCATGCTCGACGCTCTTGATCTTCTTTGATAAGGCGTCAAAATTCTCATCTGACCCCTGCAACAGCTCAACGAGAAGCGATGCCGCCTCTTGTATCTTCACGGTCATCTGCGAAAATAAAGCGAAATAGTGATCTTCCTTCGGTAAAAAGCTAAAAGCCATTTTCTTATAGGTCTCCGCGTTTTTTAGTTTGTATGCAAGAAATCAAATATAACGATAAGCGCGCCCGCTTGTCTATCTGCCAGTGCGTCTTATTTATGTGAGCCATGTTTTATGAAAACGGCCTCGGTCAAATAAACATTCAGTTCGCAAATATCCTTAACATAATCGCCGATGCGTTCGATATGCTTGGCAACAAAGAGCAAACGGGCCGCGCCGTTGGCCGCCGCCGAATTTTGAGATAGCGTTTCGATAAGGCCGTCAAAAACGCGGCCGTAGGCCTTATCAAGCGTCATATCGCGTGCGATTATTTCGCGTGAGGCTGCCGCATCTTCCGATGTAAACGCATTCAATGCCTCGCGAAGCATTTCGGCCGCGATCTTGCCCATCAGCGAAAAATCTACATAGTTATCGATCTGCGGCTCGTTATTCAAAATTATGGCCGTCTCGGCAATGCTCGTCGCGTGGTCGGCAATGCGCTCAAGGATCGGAGTTATCTTCGCGACCGAAACGACTAATCGCAGGTCATGCTCAGCCGGCTGCTGCGAACCAAGTATCTCGACGCTCAGGCGGTCGATCTCGAGTTCCATTTGATCGATCTGTTCATCAGCTTCGCAGACACTTTTCGCCAGGTCGCTGTTCCGTTCGGTCAGCGAACGCATCGCACGGTGAACCGCATCTTCGGTTTTACCGCCGAGAAGCAGTATCTTGTCACGCAGCAAATCGAGCTGCGCGTCGATTTCACGATGTTCCATTATGTCCCGTCGCTGTTCGCCGAAATCTTCCGGAGCCTGCCCATACGAACGTGAATGCAAATATTCGCTCATAAAGTGCTCGCACGATTATAGGTCAGTGCCTGTCCCGGTGTGGTTACATTATACTTAACTTTTCACGACCAGGGCCATATTGATCACCGCTTGTAACATATTGTTAACATGCCGGTAACATTGCTTCGGTCTTTTCCGGCAAACGGCGTGAATGTCAACTTCATCCTAAAGCACGACATTGATGCCCCTTTGTAATCAACTATAGGGCATATTAGAATCTTGGAAACAAGACTCGGAGGAAACATGAAAAAACAAGGTTTTGGCAAACGGATTGCAGTCGCGGCTTTTATTACAACAATGTTGTTATTGCCCGTCGCGGCGATCGCCCAACAAACTCAGATCAAGACGCCGAAGAATAAATACAAGCTTCAGGACGACGTCAAGCTGGGCAATCAGGCTGCCGTCGAGGTCGAAAAACAATTCCCGTTGATAAACGACCGTGACGCGGCACTTTACATCGAGCGGGTTGGGGAACGGCTTGTGAATGCGATACCGTCGCAATTCACATATTCGGAGTTCGATTACCGGTTTAAGTGGGTAAACGCCAGAGATCTAAATGCGTTCGCATTGCCCGGCGGCCCGATGTATATAAACCGCGGAATGATAGAAGCCGCAAAGAATGAAGGTGAATTGGCAGGCGTGATGGCACACGAGATCAGCCACGTTGCGCTTCGTCACGCAACCGCTCAGGCGACAAAACAATCTAGCGCAAAAAATGTCCTGGGCCAGCTTGGACTTATACTGGGTGGAGCGGTTCTTGGCGGCCAGGCCGGAGCGCAGCTTGGGATGCTCGGAGCTCAAGCGTGGATGACCAAATACAGCCGCGAATACGAGTCGCAAGCAGACATATTAGGCGCCCGTATTATGGCTGACGCCGGTTACGATCCGCGCGATCTGGCAAATGTTTTCCGAACAATTCAATCCCAAGGCGGCGGCAGCGGACCCGAATGGCTGAGCAGCCATCCCGATCCAGGCAACCGCTATCAAAAAATAAACCGCGAAGCCCAGTATCTGCAGGTTTCTCAAAACCCGATTAAAGTCACACGCGATTTTTCACGCACGCAGGAACGCTTTCGCGCAATGCCGCGTGCCAAATCAATGGCCGAGCTGCAGCAGGAATATAAAACCGGCCAGGGATCGACGAATCCTATGGGATCGGGACGATATTCTGAAAATGTTCAATATCCTTCAACCCGAACACGCTCTTACACGAGTTTAAGCTGGCTTAGTATCAACGTGCCAAGTAATTGGCTCGACCTGCCGGGTCAGAACACTGTGACTTTCGCACCTGAAGGAGCTTATGGCGACCAGGGCATCACGCGCGGCGTGATGATCGGCACATACACCGGCCAAAACCGAAGCCTGTCGCAAGACACACGCGATTATGTGAACGAGTTATTGCAAGGCAACTCATATCTTAGACAGCGTGGCGAAACGACGCGCACCACCGTTGATGGCCGCCAGGGGAATTTGACATCGCTCTCAGGCCGTTCGCCTATAACTAACCGAGCCGAGTTGGTAAACATTTACACAGTTCTACTTAGTAACGGCGCGTTGTTCTATGCAATAACCGTCGTGCCTGACAATGAATCTTACAGTTACAGCACTGCTTTCAGAAATGTGCTGAGCTCAATACAGTTGAACGATTAGTTGAACGATCAATTTAACAGGATGGACAGGATATGCAGGATTTATATCTTGTTCATCCTGTCTATCCTGTTTGATTTTCTTTTTCAGCCTTAACAGTTGTCAACAGCAATATCGCTGCGATAGAAACACACGTGCTTGCCAAAAATGCGGTTGCCGGGCCAAATTGATTCCACGCCAGGCCAAATAGCAGCGAAGCCGGAAAGACCGTGATGCCGAAAGCCAGATTGTAGAGACCGTATGCTGTTCCGCGTTTATTCTCCGGTACCATGTCGGCGACAAACGCCTTTTCGACACCCTCGGTCAGGCCGAAATATGCTCCGTAAACAATAAACAGAACCCACGCTTGCCACGCCGAATCCACGAACGCAAATCCTGCGTAAACAACCGCATAGATCAGCCAGCCAGCGCTTATCACGGACTTGCGGCCCAGTTTATCTGAAAGATCACCGCCGATAAGCGAACTGATAACTTTGCTGACATGCAGCGTCATCCACAAAAGCGGCAGCATGACCGGCGAGATTCCTGCGTCGCTCGCGCGAAGAAGAAGAAAAGCGTCGGTTGAGTTCGACAGAGTAAACAGCGCGATAACGACAAGAAAGCGTTTGAAATTGCCGTCAAATCCGGTGAGAGAAAGACTGGGCGGATGTGCATCAACGTCTGAATGAGTCGTCTTTTCTTTTACAAAAAAGATAATAACGAACAGTCCAAGCACGACCGGGACGGAGGCAAA
>CAZUEI010000100.1:4765-7281 GCA_964618985.1 uncultured Chloracidobacterium sp. | reverse complement strand
ATTTGAAATTTGAAATATCAAATGCAAAATCCGTGTCCGCGGGCAGACGATAATATACAGGCTTCCCTTGCGCGATACGCACGCACGCGTCATATGCCGGAAAACTCGGATTCGGCACAAGCACCTCATCGCCTTCGTCAACGATGCACATAAACGCGGCAGTCATCGCCTCTTGTGATCCGCAGGTGACGACGACGCCGGTTCGCGGCAGATTCAGGTGTGGATACTGTTCGGCGATCTTGTCGCGTAATGCAGGAATGCCGGGATGCGACGTGTAGCCGTTCTGTTCGTCGCGTGAGATGCGAGAGGCTTCGTCACGCAAAAACTGCGGCGTCGGCAGATCGGGTTCACCCAAACCAAAATTAATGCTGTCCGGCAAAGCACGCTCAAAAAACTGGCGTATCAGCGTCGGCTGCAAACCTTGCATTCGCCTTGGCAACACAAAATTATCAACTTGCTGAACAGGCATCATTGGTCTTTTTCTTGTTTGACTCCGCTTTCTTCAAGATCTTCGCGAACTGAACCAACTTCGACGTTGAATTCGCCTTCTGCCTGTGCAAGCGGATCGGCGTTTATCACGCCGGCAAGCGTCTCGATCTCGCCGATTATCTTCTGCCCGAAACCGGTGATGCTTTCTTTCAAACCGTGCTTCTTGTCTTGTTCGTCCTCAATATCGGCCATTTTACACACCTCTACTTCTATCTTAGACAATTTGGCGATTAGATTCTATCTCAGATAATCTTCGAGCTTCGTTGAGGCATCCGTCTTTTCGTCACGGTATTTGACGATGATAGGGCAGTAGATCGATAGGCCGTTGTCTTTGCCAAAGCCGTTTGACACAGCTCTTGAGCCTTGAACAACGACCGCTCCGGCGGGAATTTCAAGCGGCTTGTCGCCTTCGGATTTAATAATGCGGCTGTTCGGCAGATCAAATACAGGTGTCGAGCGCGTCAGTATAACACCGGATGCCAAAACCGCGTGTTCGCGAACTATAGTTCCTTCGTAAACACCCGTGTTGCCGCCTACTAGAACATCGTCTTCGATAATTACCGGCACTGCTCCGACAGGCTCGAGAACGCCGCCGATCTGCGCCGCAGCCGAGAGATGCACGCGTTTGCCGATCTGCGCACATGAGCCAACCAACGCGTGCGAATCTACCATCGTTCCTTCGTCAACATAAGCTCCGACGTTGATATATGCTGGCGGAACAACGACAACGCTTGGCGCTACATAGCTGCCGTCACGAATTGCCGATCCGCCCATAACGATCCGCACGCCGTCATCAACAGTCATCGGCCGCAACGGAAATGTGTCTTTGTCAAAAAACCGAAATGTCTCGGTCGGTTTCGACATCTCGACCATCTTGCCCATCCGAAACCCGAGCAAAATTCCCTGCTTTACCCACGAATTGGCACGCCAGTTTCCGTCTGCGCCCTTTTCAGCCGAGCGAATTTCACCTCGGCGAAGAGCAGCTTTAAAATCTTCGTAGATCTCGCGATCTTCCGCAGAAAAATTCTTCTTCGCAAATAACTCTTCTATTTGATCTCGTAAATTCACAGTTTTTTTCTAATCGCGCGTGATGATAACTGCCCTTGCGATCAAACCGATGCCGCCGGCGAATAATATCAACATTATTACGGTGTTAAAGAGACTTGTTGGCTGAAAGTAGATCTGCAGATTCATCAAAATGCCTGAAGCAATGAAAATGATACTCAAAGCAATCAGTATCCAGCCAATGATCGATCTGCCGTTAAAGAAAACAAAAGCGATACCAAAAATAAGCGGGATGAGCGACAACCCGAACGAATTGTAACCGCCCCAGTTCCAAAAGCCGCTTGCGACAATGACGCGGCTGATGAGCATATATGCACCGGAGATCGCCATCGCAAGTCCGACAACAAACTCGATCACGCCTCCCGACGTTCCACCCGGCCGTTTTAGATCGTCAAATTCCATTACAACTTTAGGTCCTTCATTATCGCTTTCAATTTTGCGCAAGTCTCGGCACGAACCGGAACGAGCGGCAGACGCAGGTTTTCCTCGCACAGTCCCATTTCCTTCATCACAAATTTACAAGGTGCAGGCGACGATTCGACAAAATTCGCTTCCATCAACTCCATTAATCGGTAATTGATCTTGCGTGCGAAATGAAATGAGCTGTTCAACGCGTGATCGACCATTTTCGAGGTTTCCTTTGGCAATTCGTTTGCGATGACCGAAACAAGTCCGTCCGCGCCAAGCGAGATCAGCGGCAGCGTCGCTGCGTCGTCGCCGGAAAAAACCTTGAAGTTTTTTGGCCTGTATTTCAGTATCTCCATCACCTGCGAATAGTTTCCAGATGCTTCTTTGGTGGCGACAATGTTCTCGTACTTTTCAGCAAGCTTTAATGTTGTCTCGGCCGATATATTGCAGCTTGTGCGCGACGGAACGTTGTAAAGCATTACAGGAAAACCTTTCACGCTCTTTGCGATCTCCGAAAAATGGGCAAACATGCCTTCCTGCGTCGGCTTGTTGTA
>CAZUEI010000100.1:0-4665 GCA_964618985.1 uncultured Chloracidobacterium sp. | reverse complement strand
GCGCACCCGCGCATCCAGTCTAATTTCATTGTCATAAGAGTAGAATTGCGTCCAAATTCGAAATTAGTATATTCTTATCGTCAGCAAACATACAAAATTAACCTGCTTTATTTATGACTTCCATGAAAAATCACGTTGCTCTTATTCTTGTCGCCTTGTCTTTCGCATGTTCAAAACCGGCTCCCGTGCAGAATACCGTCGCCAATACTCAGCCCGCGGCAACCCCGGCGCAAAGACTCGAAGTTGCCGATCATTTTGCCTATCCGATAGGAAAAGACGAGACTGTCACGGCAAAAAAGGACAAGGACGGTTGGTTTAACGAGCTGGAATTCGGCAAGGATGACAGTCTCGGCGAGCATTGGACGTTCGACGCGGGCGGCAACAGCGCCTGCGGCGAACCGGCTTACGCCGCCGCAAACGGCAACGTAGTTTACGCCGAATTCGCCGGTCCCGAATGGGGTTTGGTAATGATAGTCGAGCACGCATTGCCATCGGGTGAACGGGTGCAAACGCTTTACGGCAACCTGCTGGATATAGGCATTGAAAACGGGCCCGTCAAAATGCGCGAGCAGATCGCACGCGTTGGCAACGCAAATGGCCGTTACCTTTGCCGGCTCCATTTCGAAGTCCGAACTCCTGAAGCTTCAGCATGGAATGAGCCTGGACCGATGAATTCGCCTGACAAAAAAGGCTGGCTCGATCCGTCAGATTTTATTGACTCACACCGTTAAAAAACCGTTCAAGCTTATTTAGATCGAGTTTCCCGTCGGTCCGGACGCCCGAGCAAAGATCGAGGCCAAACGGCTGCACTGTATCTATAGCTTCTCGAACATTCTCAGCGTTTAATCCACCAGCGAGGAAAACAGGCTTGCCGCAAGTCTCGACGATCTTTCGGCTAAGATTCCAATCATGCCGCCGTCCCGTACCGCCAAGTTCCTTGACCGCAAGATCAGGATTTCCGCTGTCGAGCAAGATCGCATCTACATACTCGGCAAGTTCCGCTGCCTCATCAACCGACCGCTCGCCAGTGACATGAACGACCTGCACCAATCTTATTTGCGGCAACGCGTCGCGGATCGTTTTGTAGTCGCGATCCGTTAGCTCGTCAACAATTTGTATCGTATTTGTGAGAGTGCGTTGGTGGTGCCCGATGATGCCCTGCGCCGTTTGCTCGCTCGTAAGCAAAAATGTCGCTATAGGCGGCGGGACGGATTTAGCGATCGAGTAGATCTCTTCATCCGAGATCGGCCCCGGCCCTGAGGGCATTTCACCAACAAGGCCAATCGCCGATGCTCCGAATGAGATCGCATTAGCGGCCTCCTGCTCGTTGGCAATACAACAGATCTTTACGCGCGGTTTCATTTTCCAACGATCTCATCCATAACGTCGGTGAATTCATAAAATCCCTTTTTCCCGACGATCCATTCCGCAGCCAGGATCGCTCCGGCCACAAACCCTCCTCGCGAGCGCGCTGTGTGCTCAAGCAGGATCTGATCAGCCGAGCCGTCGAATCCGACGCGATGCGTTCCCGGAATGTTTCCGGCCCGCGTCGCTGAAACGCTTATATCTTTTGCAATATGTTCGGCAACGATATCTTTTAATTTCAAGGCCGTTCCGCTCGGAGCATCCTTTTTGTGCGAGTGATGCTGTTCTTCGATAAAGGCTTCGTAATCTTCAAATTTTGCGAGAAGCTCCGACGCAAAATCCGCGATCCGGTAAAATAAATTCACGCCGATCGAAAAATTCGCCCCATACACAACCGCTCCGCGGCCTTCGCGGACTAAGCGTTCAATCTCGTCCCGCTGAGCGTTCCAGCCCGTCGTGCCCTCGACCAATGCCACGCGTGCCGCAACACACGCCTCAACATTCCGCCTCACGGCTTCGGCAACCGAGAAATCTATCGCGACGTCCGCGCTCTCCAACTTCCCCGCCAATCCCGCCGCCGACAGGCCTGCATCAGCATCGTCGATGACAACCGCGATCTCGTGTCCATTTTTCACGGCAAGCGTGCCAATGAGCTTGCCCATCGCTCCGTAGCCTATAAGCGCGATTTTCATAATTCTATTTCACCACAAAGACACGAAGGACACGAAGACAAAATTACTCTGCACTTTGTGTGCTTTGTGCCTTTGTGGTGAGAAGTCGTTTAACCAAATTGACGTAAAGCTCAACTGCGATCTCTAAATCTTGTTTCAGCACAAATTCGTCCTTTGTATGTGCAACAAGGATCGAACCGGGGCCGAGCAGCAGCGGCTTGCCCCAGTTTGTCAGATATGGAATATCGGTCGTGAACCGCACGGTCTTTTGTTTGAAGCCTTCGACAGCGATCATTCTTACCGGTTCGCTGCACGACAGAACCTCGATCTCGCCTCGGTCGCGGACAACGCTTTGCAGAGCATCCTCGATAGGCTGTCGCGGAGTTGTCAATCTTATCAGCAAGCCAGCTTCGGCCGTCGGCGCAATAACATTCAATGCGGCCCCGCCTTCGATAGTGCCGATGTTGACTGTCGTTTCGCCAAAGAAGTCGTCGCTCGGAAACTTTGTGTGGCGGACGTCTTCGAGAATGTCGAGCAGTTTTTCAATCGCCGAATCGCCTATCTCGGGATAAGCCGAGTGCGCGGCCTTGCCCGTGGTCTTTATCTTTAAACGAAATGACCCTTTCGAGCCGATCGCGAGATCGTTGTCGGTCGGCTCGCCGTTGATCATGTATTCGCATTTACCAGCAAGCGGATGTTTGTTCGCGGCCCCCGCGCCTTCCGACGAACGCTCTTCCTCGACCGTGTAAAGCAATCCGATGTCCTCGATTCCCTCTTTTCTCAACTGCTCCGCCGCCGTGATCTGCGCCGCGATTATCCCCTTAGCATCGCAGGAACCACGGCCATAGATCTTTTCATCATCCTCCGTTGGAGCAATAAACGGCGGCACCGTGTCGATGTGCGTCGAAAACCAAACTCGCGGCGTTTCATTGAGCCACGCGATCACGTTGCTCTGATTATCGCTGACCTTTTGAAGTTCGACCGTCCAGCCAACCGGTTCGAGATAGTCGCGCAACCAAAAACCGACCGCTTCTTCATTGCCCGAAACAGACGGGATCGACATCAGAGATTTTGTGAATTCAAATAAATCCATAAGAAATTTTCACCGCAGAGACACAGAGAACACAAAGGAAATCAAAAAAATTCCTTGTGAAGCTTTTTTATCACTTCACCCGCAGAATCTTCAGGCACGACGAAAGTCAAATTCACGCTCGACGCACCATGCGAAACAAGCGCGATATTAACATCACCAATCGTCGAAAACACTTTTGCGGCAAGGCCTTTGCTTGCACGCAATCCACCGCCGACGACGCAGATCACAGCATAGCCGGGATCGACTTCGACATCGCCGAGCCTTTCGAGTTCGGTAACGATCTGTTCGAGCGAGGCCGTGTTGTCCAGGGTAAGGGCGACTGAAACTTCCGAGGTGGAAATCACGTCGATGACCGTGCGGTAGCGTTCAAATACCTGAAACAGTGCACTCATAAAGCCGTAGCTGCCGAGCTTTCGGGCTGACGTTATTCTCAGGATCGTGATCTTTTTCTTGTGGGCGATCGATTTGATCTTATTCGGTGCTTCGTCAGAATGGGCGAGAACCATCGTGCCGGTTTCACTCGGCTCGAACGTATTGCACACGCGAACAGGAATGGCATTATCGACCGCTGGCTTGATCGTTTTCGGGTGCAGGACCTTTGCACCAAAGTACGCCAACTCGGCAGCCTCTTCGTAAGAAAGAACCGGTATCGTCCGTGCATCGCTGCAAATTCGCGGGTCGCAGGTCATTACGCCGGTTACGTCCGTCCATATCTGAAGTTCGCGGGCACGCAATGCCGCCGCAACAAGTGCAGCAGAATAATCCGAACCGCCGCGCCCCAATGTCGTTGTCTCGCCGCCGCGATTGGCAGCTATAAAGCCGCCAATGATCGGTACTTCGCCGGCCTTAATAAGCGGTTCGAGTTCTAGTTTGATAAGTTCGTTTGTCTCATCGATTAGCGGCGTCGCAGCGCCGTATTCATCGTCGGAAACGATCAAACGCCGAGCATCGACCTGCCTTGCATTGACGCCCTTCGCTTTCAAAACCTCCGCCAACAACCGCGACGAAAGCTGCTCGCCATACGATACGATCGCATCCCGGAGCATCTGCAGAGGCAGCGATCGCCGAGTAACACGCATCAGCAGATCGGCAAGTTCACTGCGGGCAAATTCCAATTCGCCGTTAAAAGCATTTGGTCTATCAGCAGGAAGAAATGTCCTGGCAACCTCAACATGCCGTTCAAAATGAGGCTCAAGCAATGCAAACGCCGAAGCAAAATCACCTTTTTTTGCGATCTCGACCACATCAAGCAGCGCATCAGTAACTTTCGTCATCGCTGAAACGACAACGACAGGATGCTTGTCCAGTTGCGTCGAAACAACATGAAAAACGCGCTCAAACGCTGCGACATCGCCCACAGACGTACCGCCGAACTTCATCACTGTTGGGTGAAAACTGTCGTTCACAATTACTTTGTAAATTTAAGGCAAATCTATCGCGTAAGCAAAGCGAAATGAGGAAATAGCGGAATGACGATCATCATTCGGCGGGTCTCGGTACATCTGCAGCATCCACTCTGCCGATCGTCTGATATCC
>CAZUEI010000099.1:0-7368 GCA_964618985.1 uncultured Chloracidobacterium sp. | reverse complement strand
GTTGGCGGCGGGTCGAGTGTTTTTGTGTTTCGCGAGTCGCGTAAGAAGGCGCAGGCCCGTTCGGGTTCGGGCCGGTTGATGCTTGGCGAAGGCATTGGCGGCGGTGTTGGCAGCGCCGGGGGCGGCAGCAGTAGTGCCAGCGCTCGGGCGCGCAGCGCTCGCTCTAATGCGCAGATCGCGGCTGCGGCACGCAAAAAACGGGAGGCGGCTATTGCGGCACGAAAGCGTGCAGCGGTGATCGCGGCGAAAAACAAGCAGATAGCGTTGTCCAACACGCTGACGGCAAAGGCCGAGGGCTTTTTGGACAACAATCAGACCGATCTTGCGATAACGAATTTCCGCG
This sequence comes from uncultured Chloracidobacterium sp., assembly GCA_964618985.1. Classification (GTDB taxonomy): domain Bacteria; phylum Acidobacteriota; class Blastocatellia; order Pyrinomonadales; family Pyrinomonadaceae; genus OLB17. The sequence goes on along the minus strand of CAZUEI010000099.1, from coordinate 7,025 downwards.
ACGCGCTGGCCAAAAACTCAAAGAACACGCGGGCGACTGATGGCCTGAGCAATGCTTTGACGGCGAAGGGGATCGAGGTCGCGGGCGATACGAATAACGAGGCCGCGCTCACATTCTTTAACGAAGCAGTAAAGGTCGATAAACAAAACGACGTGGCCTATGCAAAACTCGGTGCGATCTATGACGCAAAGGGGCAAAAAGATCAGGCGACTGCCAATTACGAAAAAGCGCTCGCGATAAATCCCGAATTCTCGACGCTCTATCCGCCACTCGGGCTTTTGTATATGGACGCCGGCGAGATCGCCAAGGCCGAGAACGCACTGCAAAAATCTGATGCGGCCAAGTTGGACACGGTGGATGTGAGATTTTTACGTGGGCTTGTGTTTTTCAAAAATAATCAAAACGATGCCGCGTTGGCCGCTTTTGAGCAGACGCTGGAATTGGACAGCCGTTATGCGGCGGCGCAGTATTACAAGGGCCAAACGTTTGACCGTCTGGGACGTCAGGATCAGGCGATCGCTGCATATAGACAAACTCTCGAAATGGCTCCGACATTTGGCCCGGCGGCGTTCGATATGGGAGTTGGTTATTACAACGCGGGCGATTACAATAATGCCGCAGTCGCTTATCAGACAGCGGTTCAGATCGACCAGAACAATTATCAGGCACACGCAAATCTGGCGAGCACTTATCGCCAGCTTGACCGCTGCCCGGATGCAAATCCTGAATACAAACTCGCTTCAAACGGCATCAAAACAGCCGACCTTTACAGCGAATGGGGTTACTGTCTCGGCAAGGCCAATCAGTGGGACGATTCGGTAGCTCAACTCAAGAAGGCAAGCGAGATCAGTCCGAACGCCATCGACAATTCAAACGTTGGCTGGGCATATTACAATGCGGGTAATTCCAAGGCTACGGAGAAAAATGACGCGGCGGCCAAAGCCGATTACGATCTTGCAAAATCATATTCTCAAAAAGCTACCGAGCAGGATCCAAAGCTTGACGCGGCGTATCTCAATCTCGGCTCGTCGCATAACAAACTCGGCGAGTTTCAGCTTGCAGTAAATGTTCTCAAGACTGTTCTCGGACGGAATAATAATTGGCTGATCGCTACTAACCAACTAGGCGTCGGCTATCGCGGAATGAACGATCTTGTCAACGCCGTCGCCACTTTCAAACAAGCAGTCAATCTCGACGGCAACAACACTTTCGGCTTATACGGCCTCGGCGAAGCCTATTTCGCCAGCGGCAACAAAAAAGAAGCGAAAAAGATAAATGACCGTTTGAAAAAACTCGACCCTTCACTGGCTACGAGGTTGGATAATATTATCTCAGGCAAGGTGATAATCGACGCGACAAAACAAAAGATCGAGCAAAAGATCCCAAAACCGCGATTGCCAGGTTTTTAATTAGAAGGAATAACGCAAGACAAACTGCATGCTGCGCGGACTGCCTTGGATGGTTGTAAACCTTGTGAAGTTTATCGGGGCCTCGGTTGCCGATTGAGGGTCGAGATCAATTGCATTTGCAGCAACGTTTCCCATTTTTTGGGTGTTGGCGACGTTGAAAACCTCCCAACGGATCTGGAATTTGCGTCCTTCGTTCGGCAGATTAAAGGTTTTGCCCAAACCCATATCAAGCACCCAATAACCGGGAAGGCGGAAAACATTTCGTTCGCCCGATTCGCCGGGATAGGGACTGCGGAAACTGTTATAAGCTTCCAGAGTATTGCAGCCATAGAGAGAACCGCCGCGCGTCGGGCAAGGTTTGACGTCGGCTATACGCGTGGCATAACTGCGGATAACCCAATTTGTAGTCCATCTGCCTCGCTCCAACGGTGCCGAGATCGGCAGGCCTGAGTTGTAGCGGAAAATTCCCGACAATTGCCAGCCGCCGATGAGCAGATCGGCGTATTTATTGACGCCGCCAAAGATCGTTTCGCCGTGCCCAAAAGGCAATTTGAAAATAGCGTTGGAGTTGACAATGTGCCGCATGTCGAAATCGGATGCGGCGTAGAGATCCTGCTGCCGAAATGAATTGATGATCGTGCCCCCCTGTCCGACAACATTTGCGGTCTGCAGACGCGATCCGTCATCCTTCGAGCTCGAATAAGTGTAGTTAAAATCCGCCGTTAGCCGCGTTCCCAATCTTTGGCGAACCGTAAACGTCAAACCTTGATAATCCGATCGTCCGACCGAGCTCCATGCACTGTATGTGCCGTATTGCGGTTGATAGTAAATATGCTGCCCGGGAAAGCGGCTCGACAACTGCGATAATCTGAGCTGCACAGTTGTCCAATCGGTGGCGCCGCAACCACCAGCTCCGGTGAATACCATAGAATAAACGACCTGTGTTTGATTATAAGCGGCATTGCATCCCAATTGTGCGGACAAATTTGCCGGAAACAGATTGGCGAAATAAGAGATCTGCTGGATCTGCGAAACGGGCGTGTTTTGCTGCCGCAGAATTTCAAGCTGCGTTGCTGCCGTGTTCCAATCCATTCCCGATTGCGAATCGGTAAAATTGGCGATCTGCGCCGCATCACGCGGGACAAGCAGATTGCGCGCTTTTCGCCCAATATAAGACGCCGAAACGATCAGCCTGCCCGGCAGAGTGCGTTCGTAGGTCAAACTCCAACTGTAATTTATCGGAGCAACCAGATTCTCATCAAATCCGCCCTCGATCGCTGTTGGGTAAGTTTGAGTCGGGGCTTGACGCGGAAAGGTCAGATTACCGGTCGGTATGGTAATGCCCGGCAAATTGCGGATCGATTGGTTAAATCCGGTGAACAGCGGAGCGACATTGGTTGTCAGATTATAAGTGTTCGGCGGAATTTCCTGAGCCGACGCAAAGCCCAGAAGATTATTAAAATCAAAACGTACCGCCAACTGCTGGCCGAAATAATCGTTTGTTACGGCAAAACCGCCGCGAATGACCGATTGGTTATTCCTGCCAAACAGCCGGCCAAACAGATTTTCTCCAAAATCCGGCGACCACGCCGCAGCGAGGCGCGGCTGAAAATTGTTCTTGTCCCATTTATACAGCGGCGATCTTCCGTTCGCCGGGCCCGAAAGGTCTAACACTATCGGCTCATTGTATGGCGTGCCGTTCGCCGCGCCCTCGCCGCGGCGTTTTAGGATCTCGCTCAGGTTGATATTCGGTTTGACTTCGTAGCCGTTTGCTTCATAAACCGGACGGCTCAGGCCGTAGCGCAATCCTAAAGTGAGGGTAAGATTCGGCCGGAGCTTCCAATTATCCTGCATGTAAAAATCATATTCTTCTGTCCTGAATTCGCGAGGGTTCGGATCTCCCAATGGCTGAAGCGAGCCGTCTTGCCGGAAGTTAAAGAGGGCACCATAACTATTAAGACGTCCGATCGCCGCTGTCACCGCCTGCACAACGCCCTGATCACTTGCACCGTCTATCTGATAACCGAAGTTACTATATAAATATGTATTGATCCGACCGGTGACCGAACCAATTGCGTAGCCGACGGAATTTATCCCAGCAAAATCCCATGCACTGGCAAAATCCAGTTGCCGGTTGCGGATCAGGCGAATATTTGTGCCGAATTGGAAGGTGTGGTTTTGCCAGATGCGCGAAATGTCGTCAGTGATGTTTTGAACCGGCGTGATGCGGACAAGATCTCGGTCAAAGAAACGCGGCCGAAAAACGCCGCCGAAGCCAAAAGAATTATCGCTTGAATCGCCCAGTTCGGTAAAAGCATCGCGGGTCAAACCGTAGCGGAAATTATTGACGAGATCATTGGTGATCACCCAGTTATGGCCGATGACAAAGCCGAGAGGATGTTTCCAGCTAGTCGGAGCCGGCGTGTCGGGGAATGACGGGGCAGACGCTTCCGTATCGCTGATATAGTTTGCGCGGACAAACACCTGCTGCCTGGTGTTTATGTTTAAATCCAGCCGAAAAATATGTGAGTTATTTTTAATTTTATTATCGGCGTTAAAGCGGAAACCGGCGGTGTTAAACGTGTCGCCGATCTCAAAACTATTTGCCGGATAACGACGGGCGGCATCCGCAAAAACCGCCAGTGCTGCTGGATTACAACCGTTTGTAGCGGGGAAAACCCTCGCGATCTGCGAGCAGGTGAGCGATGCAGTCGGTATGTCTGGGTTCGTGGTGCCAAAGCGTATAATGCCTTGGCCTAGATTCGGCAGCGGAACATTGCGCAAGACCGAGCCGCCGCGAGTAGTGCGTTCGCCCTCGTAGCTGTAAAAAAAGTAAATACGGTTTTTCCAAACCGGGCCGCCGATCGCGCCTCCGAAAACATTTCTGTCCAATTTCGGGCGCTCGACGCCGGAGCTGTTGTTAAAGAAATTATTTGCAGTCCATCCGGTTCGGCGTCCGCTCAGAAAGAGCGCGCCCCGCAAACGGTTCGTTCCGCCCTTTGTAACGAGAGAGATCTGTGCACCTGATGAGCGTCCCTGCGAGGCATTGGCGGTAGTAGTCGTCAGGCGAAATTCCTCTATTGCCTCGGCGTTGAGGCGCAAAACCGGATTGAAAATATCGTTTGTCTGCGCTTCGTTGATATCAACCCCATCAAGCGTAATATTGGCCTGATCGCTACGGCCGCCTGCAACATAGCCGGTGCGTGTTACGCCCGGCTGAAGCGTTAAAAGGTTAATAACGTTGCGGGCTTCAGTAGGAAGCTGTGTAACCTGAGTGGAATCAAATGTATTGCCGATCGACGCGTCCTGCGTATTTAGCAATGATTCGACCGTGCCGCTCAACACATTGACCGTTTCATTGAAATTACCGATTTCCAAAACGGCAGAGATCTCGGTCGGCGAGTCAACAAGAGCGCGTATCTCGTCGCGGGCAAATTTTTTGAAGCCTTTTATTTCGACTTCCAAACGGTAAATGCCCGGCTGCAGCGCCGGAAAAATAAAAGTGCCGTTTTGATTGGTTGTCGCCGTTCGTGAAAAACCTTTTTCGGCGCCGGTCAACATAACCGCTGCGCCCATAATTACTTTCCCTTGCTGGTCAAAAACGGTTCCGCTGACGGATGTTGTTCCAGATTGTGCTAGGGTTGCAGTACTGAAAAAAGCTGTAAAGGCAACGACAACTAAAAAAAGAAGATAATTTCGTTTGCGCTGTGTAACATTCATGCCGTCCCCTATCAGAGCCCAAGAAGAACTCACTTCAAGCCTACACGCGTGACCAGATCGTCGTATCTCGGGTCGTTGCGGATGTTGTCGAGGCGCGGGTCAACCCGAAGGAAAGCGATCCAAATCTCGCGTTCTGCAAACGATCTTTCCAGATATTCAAACGCCTTATCTTTATTACCAAGTTGAGCGTTCATTGCCGCGCCGTGAAACCAGACCTGGTTGGCGTCTTCAAAATTTTTCTCCCATACGCGCGTAACGCCTAGCCACCCTTCCGTTTGAAAAGCCGATGTATAATCCCGAACAGTTTGTTCGTCTGATTCCCATCTGACCATAAGCTTCTTCCACCACTCAAAGGCCTCCGCCTCGTTGCCGGAATGCGCCAGGTCCGCAACGAGCGTCATATAGGCCAAGCCGAAATCCTCATCCATCGTAATCATCCGTCTGCACTGAGCGACAGACTCAGCGTAACGCCGGGCAAAATGAAGGGCGGAACTGTAAGAAAACTGGCTCCAAAGCGACGCTGGGTCAAGGTCAACGGCGGTAATGCCTTCGACGACCGCTTCGTCGTGGCGGCCTCGACTGCTCAAATAACGCTGATATGTCTGGTGTGCGTATGCAGAGTTGGGGTCAAGTTGGATAGCGAGTTTGCATTCGCGTTCCGCCCCGTCGAAATCATATTCGTAAAACAGCTTGTTTTCGCATAGGGTGCTGTGTGCATCAGCCAAAGCCGGGTCAATGGTCAAAGCCTTATTAATTGCCTCGATCGATCTTTGATACTGCTCAGTACGGTTCGTATCGCGCTTGCTGTTACCAATTCTTCGGTGCATAAGAGCCAATCCCGACCATGCCTGGGCATAATTCGGGTCAAGCTGGATCGCCTGCTCAAATCTTTGAATCGCTTCCCGAGGTTCTAATCTGCCGAAAATCCCTTGCAAATAGAGACGATACGCTTCTTCATTGTCCGTGCCGCGTTTCACAGCGGGGCCGGTTGAGGTTTTCCCAAACCGCGCCAGCAGAGAGTTTCCGATCTCGGCCGCGATCGCGTCCTGCATCTTAAACAGATCGCCAACGTCTTTTTCGCTTTTGTATGTTTCTTCGATCTGACCGGTTGCAACATTGGTCAGTTGGGCGGTAATGCGGATCTTCCCGCCAGCTAACTGGTAATTGGAAGCTAGAACGTAATCGACCTGCTGTTCGCGTCCGGCAGTGAGTGCGTCCTGATCGATGCCCGAATACTTACGCGTGGCGCTCAGATCCCGGACCGTCAGGTTTTTTGCGGAGCTAATTTTGTAGATCAACGAATCAGCAATGCCGAATTCATATATTGGCTCGCGGTTCTCGGCAATAAGCGGCTTCACGGGTAAGACCGCTATCGACTTTGTTTTTGCCGGGTTTGCTCCTGCTCCGGGCCAGAAATTGAACGAAAGCAGGAGAATTAGAGAAATGGCGGTCGCAAAACCGATGGTGAAGAAGACTGTTCGAGTAGTTCTTTTGTGCTCGATGAGCGGCTCAGGCGGCAGAGTTTGACTGACGGTTGCGGCGCTTTCATCGGCATCGATCGTGTCGGGAAACTCTTCGTCCATGATAGGCCGCTTTTCCGATTTATCTGCCCGCTGCTCGAAAGGCTCACGCTCTTCCGTGACCTTTGCCACAAACCGATAGCCTTTTGTCGCGACAGTTTCGATGAACTTTTTTCCGTTCTCGTCCTCGCCGAGGGTTTTGCGAAGCGTGTGAATGATCCGAGCAATGTTTGCTTCCTCGACAAACGAGTCGGCCCAGACCTGTTTAAGCAGCTCTTCCTTTTCGACTAAATGGCCGTTTTGCTCAACGAGCAAAGCCAGCACGTCAAACGCCTTTGGCGTCAACGAAATAGGTGAATTGTTACACAGTAATTGA
>CAZUEI010000098.1:0-7379 GCA_964618985.1 uncultured Chloracidobacterium sp. | reverse complement strand
CGCCGGCGGTGATGATGTCGGCATAGACTCCGCCGTTAATGCTGATCTCGAGGACCGTCCCGTCAAATCCGATGGCGGCGTCCTGAAACTCCATATTGAACAGATTGGCAAAGGTTACCTGGGCCCCGCCTGCAGGAATGGCCAGTGAAGGCGAGACGAGGAAAGTTTCGCCCAACGACGCGACATCCGGAGCAAACGCGTCATTTGGCGCCGAATTTGGTGATGTCGTCGAAGTGACCCACGCCGTTTCGCCGCCTGTCGCCGTGCTCGACCAGCCGGACGGCAACGCCGGAGCCGTTATGCCATCAAAGTTCTCTCCGCAAGAAGCCGCTGTCGGAGTCGGGGTCGGCGTATTCGTCGCCGTATTTGTCGCTGTATTTGTTGGTGTTGACGTATTTGTCGCGGTCGCTGTTGAAGTGCTTGTTGCGGTCGGAGTTGGCGCGACGCATACGCCGCCGGCGTTGAATTCAAGCGAGAACCGCCGCATCGACCCGGTATCGACATTGGCATTGTCGCTGACATTGAGCTTCCATGTCCCGTTGGCATTTTCGCCGTCCAGCAGAGAGAACTGACCTGTTGTCTCGGGAGCAAAGTTGCCCGACTGCGGCGAGCCGTTGAGGTCCGTTAGAGTAGAAATATTCGGGAATCCGCCGTCGTCGTCGAGTGTTGACATGCAGATATTGTCGCGTTGCCCGCCCCGTCGAGACTGGAACGTAACCGTCGGCGAGCCATCCGGAGGAGTCAGCTTAAACGTCAGATCGCCAATAAAGGTGTGGTCGATCGCGGCGTTCGTGTTGCCGACCGTCGCATCGCAGGCACCGCCTGTATCAAATCGGAAATTGAGATCTGAGACCGTTCCGACATTGCTAACTGGCAGGTTTATATCCACGCCCGCCGGGAGATTATCGGGAACCGCAACCGCCGGCCCGGTGTAACTCGTAATGCAGCCCGGAGCGGTTTGGGCCTCGTATGCCCCGATGTCTGTGCCGTCGGCTACGTTCGAAATGGGGCCGAGATCGACAGTGCGCGGCGAGCCACGCTGGTCGGTCGCCTGGCCCGAGCCGGTATTATTGCCTTTATCGAGCGCCGTGCTGCCGCCGAGCAGGGCATGCGTCTGCGTAGGGCCGCCGTTTGCGGCGAGCAGGCCGAGCAAGGGATCGATAGGAGAAGCAATGGTGCCGATCTGATCGCCGGTTGCGCCAATTATGACAATGCCGCGGTTGCCGACGAGGTTATAACCGTTTGACGCAAATCCGCCCGTGCCGTCAGACGAGGCCAGATCAAAACCGTTCCCATTCGCTGCAACTATGCTGTTGCGCAATGTGACTGTGCCGCTGTTTCTAAAAATACCTTTGCCAATATCACCTCCGGACGGCGCGTCGGTCATGAAGACAGTGTTCTTTGTGATGGTGCTGTTGGTAATTGTGATTGTCCCGCTGTCGTCGTATATGCCGCCGCCGTTGTTGCTGGCACCATTGCCTGAGATGGTCGAGTTTGTCACGGCCGATGTGCCAAGGGTATAAATACCTCCACCAGAGAAGTTAGCCGTATTGCCTGAGATGGTCGAGTTTGTTACCGTCAACAAGTCAATACTGTCAATGCCGCCGCCGAAATTAGCCGTATTGCCGGAAATGGTTGAATTGGTGACGTTCAGCGAAGCTTCGTTTCGAATGCCGCCGCCGCCGGCTGTGGATGTAGTATTGCCGGTGACGGCCGAGTTCGTAACCGTCAAAATACCTTCGTTGTAAATGCCGGCGCCGGAGCCGGAAAAAGTCCCTGTGCCGTTCCCGCCGGTGACCGTCATTCCGCTAAGGTTTACGGTAAAACCTGGGCCTATATAGAACACACGGCTCACATTGTTGCCCGAGATCGTTAACAAATTGGCGCCGGGGCCGTTGATGACCAGATTTTTGTCAATGACAAGTTCGCCCGACGTAAGTGTAATGGTGCGTGCTACGCTGAAGAAAGCCGGATCAAAAAGAACAAAGTCGCCGCTTGCGCTGTCTGCTATCACTTGGCGCAGGCTGCCTGCTCCTGCGTCGTTGGCATTTGTGACGATGAGCGGCTGCATTTCTACCGCGCCGATGTCAGATCCGTCAGAAACGTTGCTGATACCTGCAAGGTCAGCCGGCCGTGCCCGCCCGCGCTGGTCGGTCGTCGAACCAGAACTATTGCCTGCATCAAGCGCGGGGCTGCCGGCGAGCAGCATGTGCGTCTGCGTTGGGCCGCCGTAATGCGCGAGCGCTCCGATAATCGGATTGAGCGGAGCCGCAGAAGTACCGCTTTGATCTCCCGTTCCGGCGAACGTAATGGAGCCGCGATTACCTATAAGGTTATAGCCGTTTGAGTTAATGCCCGTGGTGTCTAACGAAGCTACATCGAAAAAGAGGATGTTGTTGCCGTTCCCCGCGACGATGCTGCTGCGCAATGTGACAGTGCCGTTGTTTCTGTAAATACCGTTGCCGATGTTGACTCCGGCCGGCGCGTCGTTGGCCATACCGGTCGTGTTGTTGGTGATCGTACTGTTGGTAATTGTGATAGTCCCAAAAGCGTCATATACTCCGCCGCCGTTGATGCTGGCATTATTGCCGGAGATGGTCGAGCCCGTCACCGTCACCGTACCGTTGCTGATACAGTAAATGCCGCCGCCGTTGGGAGCCGTATTTCCGGAGACCGTCGAGTTCGTCACCGCTACCTGCCCGCCGGCGCCGCCGCTGATATAAATGCCGCCGCCGCCATTTGTCACCGTATTGCCAGACACGGTCGAATTGATAAAAGTCGCCGTCCCGCTATTAGCGAAAAAGCCGCCGCCGCTGATCGCCGTGCTGCCGGAGACGGTCGAGTCCGACACCGTCAAAGTGCCGGCGTTGTAAATGCCGCCGCCTAAACCGCTATTAACCGCTCCCGCGCCGTTTCCGCCGGAAATGGCCATGCCGTTCAGACTCACGGTAAAACCGCTGCCGATACTGAACACGCGGCTCGCGTTGTTGCCTGATACCGTCAACAGATTTGCGCCAGGCCCCAGGATCGATAGGTTCTTGCTGACGGTAAGCTCTGTCCCGCTGAGCGTGATAGTCTGCGGTGAATTGAACAACGATGAAAAAAGGACCGTCTCACCGGGAGCCGCTGCGGCTATGGCTTCGCGCAGTGAGCAGTCAGCGTCGCACACGCCGTCGTTAGTATCAGCGGTCTTGGTCACGGTCACCGCCGGGACAGTAAAGTCCATACGCCAGCCCTGTGAAATAAAACCGGCGTCCTGATTGGCATCGTCAACTATGTAGAGGCTCCAAACCCCGTTTGGATCTGTCCCGTTAAATATGCTGAGGTCAGCGGGTTCACTGACGCCGACCGCCGGCCCGGGAGTCGGAAAACTGTCATTTGGTGAATCCGTGTAGTTGCCAGGCTTAAAAAGACCCGCAGTCAGCGTCGTCGCATCGGGTATTGTATTTACGGCAGATTGATCAAACCCGATCGGCCCCAATACCGTAACATCGCCGCCGCCGCCCGCGTCGGACATCAGGATAGACCGCTGTCCCTGCGGCCCGACCAGAATAATATCTATATCGTCCGGGAAGGTGTGCGTCAGGCCGATGATAGTCACGCGCAGATTGCTCATTGAGTTTGGCATGCCACTGACAGTTATCGTCGAAGGATAGGGCGAAGCGATCGTCGGCGGGCTGGCGGTGTCGTTGATGGTGATCAACGCCGAGTTGGTAAAAATAGCAACCGTCGCCTCAGGCCGCGGAGCTGTTTCATCGCCCGTCTGAGCCGAAACCCTCACGCTTTCCGGCCAACCAAAACTGATCGCCATGATTGCCAGACAAAAAATAAATGCGGTCGCCAATACAAGGCGCGCATTTACATTAGAAAAAGCCGCTGTTCGCTTTACCTTTTGCTTCTTTGACATCACTTCTCCTCAAGAATGTTCCCGGACGTGGTATGTAAAATTCTGTTTGTATTGAATTGTTAAATAATACTAGCATACCCGTCGAGTAATGCCCCAAAGAAATAAGATCGACCTGTAGTTAACACATTAAATGTCCGGTTGTGGCAGCAAAAGAGATGGCCGCTTATTAAACGTGAGGAGCGGCACACACCGGAAAACCACGTCATATTCGGAAAGTTGCGTCATATTCGGAAAACCACGTCATATCCGGAAAGTTGGTATTTCAATTTGTCTGAGAATTTGCTAGCTTGAGGCGGGGCCAATGTAGTGGATAGTGGAAAGTGGAAAATGGAAAGTGTCAGAACCGGGAGCGATAGCGGCTGGGTTATACCTAACGCGAAAAAAGGCGTGGGACACGCGGGACACGCGGGACAGTTGGGACACGCGGGACAGCGATTTATCAGAAACTTTGGACCTTGGACCTTGGACAGAAACCTGTTCCAGCAAAGATCGGCGGTCCACGAAAACCCGAAACGTCGCAACATCAATGTTTACAGGAATTACGCATTTTGTCTTACCTTGTCCTACTTTTTTTCAAAAATCGTGGAACGGAGGACAAAAACGGCCGTAACTCCAATAAAAATGGTGAGTTGCGCGTTCCACCTGGTGTGTGGAACAGCGGTGGAACAAAAAACGATGGAACAGTGGACTTCTAATTATTTAGACGGAGGGATCGGCTTCATCTTCTTTTCTTTGTCGGTGCAGGCTCCGGGGTCGATGGTCGAGGCGCCGTTTGCAAGGCGCCAGCCTTCAGAGGTGCGGACAAGGTTAAATTGGTTGATGCCGCAGTGTGAGATCTTGTTACCGACAAAAAAGACATATCGGCCCCAGACCATCGCCCAATCGCCGTCAACCACGACTTTTTGTTCATACATGCGTTCCTCGATAACCGCCGTTTTGTCGGTAAAGAATTTTGAGAACGCCTCGCGGTTGATAACGTCGAGCCGCATCTTGCCGTCCTTCGTTTTGCGTATGGCCGCAAGCTGTGCCTCCGGCGTGTGCAGGGCAATGATGCCCGGCGGATTTGCCGCCGCCATCTCGGAAAAGAGTTGATTGACAACCGCCAGCGCGGCTGTCTTGTCATCGGTCTTTTGTCCAAAAGCCGCTGCGGACAAAGCGAACAGAATTAGAACGGAGAAGATAATGCTTTTCATAATTATTTGTTTTCCTTTAATTCAACGTTGTGAAAACGCGGCGCGATCTCGTCGAGCCAGCCGTTCATTTCGGCCTGCGTAAACCATTTGCCCTTGAGCATTACGCCGGAACGCTTTTCGGTGTTGCGAATATCATCGAGCGGATTTGCATCGAGCAAAATAAGGTCGGCGTTTTTACCCTTTTCGATCGTGCCTGAGCGTTTGATCGAGCCGAGATATTCGTGGGCGTTGCGCGTCGCGGCCGCGAGAACAGCATAGTTCGGCAAACCGGCGTCGGCAAGAGCCTTTAACTCGCGGTGCATTGAAAAGCCATAAAGAAACAAAAACTCCGGCGTGTCGGAACCTGCCATGATCTTGCCGCCGGCATCGTAGATGGCCTTGATAAGCTTGTTGCGAAGCTCGATCCAACGGGCGCGTTTTTCGAGCGGAACAAGCTGCAGCATCTTGTTCTTCTTATAAAAATCCAGCCACTGTGCCTGCACCTTTGACGGATAAAACCTGAAATCGGGCTGCGCTCTTATAGATTCTTCGCTCCGCGGCAGGCCGAAGGTGTTCTTCATAAAATGCTGCGTCGGATTTACATACGGATTTGATTCGACCGTCATCTTGGCGACTTTTGATATTTTGCCTTCGTCGATATAGTCGAGGCTTTCCCAGTTTTTAGGATTGTAAATATAAATGTCAGAAACCGAGCCTTTCATCGGAGCGTCGTCGCGAAGCAGCATTTCCAAATAGCCGTCGAGATGCTCGATCTGCTGGCGAGCCTTCCAGGCGCGGGGCACGGTGACAAAGCGGCTGTCCGCATGGCCGACTACGCGAATGTTCTGTTTTGCGGCCTCGTCAACGGCAGTTTCATAAAGAAGCGACTTTAGAAATGTCGTGATCTTGATGAAATCATATCCGGCGGCCTTTGATTTGCGAACCGCCTCACGAGCCTCGTCTGGCGTCGTGACGACAAAGTTATTGCCCTGCTCTTTGCCTGTCAGATGCGGACTCGCGCTGTATATAGTCGGTGCGATAATTTCGCCTTTTGCCGACCTCGCACGCAAAACCAGTTGCTCCGGCGTGCCTATCATAAACCGGCAAGTCGTCACACCGTTTGCGACCATTATCCGCAATTCGTCCGGAGCTAGATCGTCGGGAAAAGTGTCGTCCGACATCAAATGCGTGTGCATATCGACAAGGCCGGGAATCAAATATTTTCCCTGTCCGTCAATGCGCAAAACGTCTTTGGGTACTTTGACGCTTGCCGCATCGCCGATCTCTATGATTCTGCCGTCGCGGACAATAACGGTTTGGTTCGCCAGCACGTGTTCGCGATCCATCGGGAGAACGTTCACGCCGACAAACGCGGTGGTCTGCGCAGCAGCCAAAAACGTTCCTGCCGTCAGAGCAAACAATAATGTGATTAAGCCTCGTTTCATAAGCAGTTTTCTAAAGTTGAACAATAATACGAGTCTGACCAGAAAAAGGTTTTGGTCATAACGACTTTTCTGATCTATGACTTATGGTAAAATTGGCGCAAAAGCAAAAGTGAATTTCTACATTCTTATTATTTTTGCCCCTTTGCTGATCCTGACCGGCATTTCGGGCTTTATTATTCCAAAGAAAAACAGCCTGACTAGCGGCGCGCCGGCATATAACATTTTTCACATTGTTTTCGGCCTGACGGGACTAATTATCGCGACCCATCATTACGATTACATTCGTGTGTTCAACATCGGTTTTGGCTTGATAGACCTGTATCAGGCGGCGGCAAGTTTTTTGCATTTGTTTCCTGAAAAGCATTTCAAATGGAAACGCGCCGATGACGTTTTGCATATCGTCGTCGGCGCGGGGTTAGTTTTGGTTGGCGTTTTAGCCAATTAAGGCGTCAGCTTGACAGACGGTATCACGCTTAACTCATGTGTGCAGCGTTCAGTGCTATAGACCGGATATTGCGCCGGCGGGCCAGCGCAAGGCGGATCGGCAATGTCGTTCCTGACGAGCAGGTTCATATCAACGCCGGGACGCAACGGATACATACCGACATATTTGTAATCCGCCGAGTATTTTGCGATTGCTTCGGTGTCCTGGTCCTTCTTTTTCGTGACTATTATGTCGGCTTTGGTATCAACCACGCGTCCGTGGTAGCCGACCCGTTTGTAATTAATGACATACCAGGTCATCGGCCAATAGTCGGGCGACGTGATGTCGATCACAAAGTCCTCTCTGGTCTTGCCGCTCTTTTCGAAATAATAATCGATATTATTGATCATATCGACAAAGCCGCGCCGCGT
>CAZUEI010000097.1:0-7394 GCA_964618985.1 uncultured Chloracidobacterium sp. | reverse complement strand
ACTTCTTCGTCCGCAAGACGATGTTCATCAAATACAGCAACGCGTATGTCATTTTTCCCGGCGGATTCGGCACGATGGACGAGCTTTTCGAGGCGTTGACTCTGATCCAGACGCGAAAGATACGCAACTTCCCTGTCGTGCTCTTTGGGTCGCAATACTGGCGCGGAATGCTCGCATGGCTGACCTCAACAATGCTCAACGAAAAAATGATCAACCCCGAAGACCTCAGCCTCATCCACCTGACCGACTCGCCAAAAGACGCCGTCGATTTTATCGTCAAAACGTGCAATGCCGGGATCGATAACGGAAAGTAGAGAACCATCAATCTTCGTCTGTTCGGTACTGGGTCCACTTTTCCGCTGTTTCTTTGGATGGAGTAATCGCTGCCTTATCTAATATGTTATTAGGCCAATTGGTTTGTAGATCAATACTTTTCGCGTCGCCCACGTCGGAGCCATCAAAAGTCCATACGGAACAAATACTGGTTCGCTCAATATTGAAATAGCCTGTTTCGCGATTGTAGGGTAAAAGGATCAGGTCGCTAGAAGAGAAGTAAGAATTCTCCATCTCGACGACAATGGCCATCCTATCGCCATTGACATCAATATATCGCTTAAATCTGATGGCTCGGAATCCTTTAAAATTGAGATCGACGGTAAAGTAATACCATGTGCCAGAAACAATATCTTGGTTTTTTTGCTTTTTTATCACTTCACGAAACTACTTTTCGGTCAATACTCCGGTTAGCCATTCAAGATAAGGCTCCGAAACTCTTGCTGCATCAATAGCGATCATTTCAGGAACATCGTAGCTGTGGTTTGCAGTAATGAAATCGCGGAGAGCTTCCCATTTCTCGGGCAAGGTTTTGATTAACATAAGGTGCTCGCATTCTTTTTGCACCTTGCCTTGCCAGACATAGACCGACGTCATTTGCGGGAGGATTTGCACGCAGGCCGCGAGTTTCGCTTCGATGATCTTTTCGGCCAGGATCTCGGCTTCGTTAGCAGTCGGAGTTGTAGTTAGAACGATCCGCATCGGACAAGTCGTTATTTCTTCTCCATCAACTTTTGATACTGGCCGCTATCGACCCATTCGAGGATCTCGGCGACGCGCCAGATGGGGAATGGGTGTGAAAGCCCGGAGTTCATTACATCGGCCCAAAAGCGGTCAAGACGATTGGCATCATAGTTCTTTTTGAAATCGCGACCCTGTTCGAGGAAAAGTTCATAGTCGATCTTTGAGGCAAATGTGCCTCCGGCGAGTTTCATCATTGTGCGGCCGATGACGTGAGCGTCCTGTGTAACGAGCAGAGCAGCGCGGTCGCAGCTTAGTTCCGCCCGGCGTGCCCACGAGAGCAAAGCGCTGGCGATGCCTAATGAAACGATCAGCTTGATGATCTCGGCACCGGGCAGCAGCGCGGCAAGCGAGCGATTGAGCGCGAATTCGATGAGGCGAGCGGCAGTTATGTAAAGAACGTGCTCGGCATGAATATGGCCGACCTCGTGGGCGATGACGGCAAGCGTTTCTTCGTCGTTCAAACGCTCGATCAATGCCGAATGTAGGACGATGATCGGTTTTTCGACGCCGCCGGTAAAAGCGTTGACCTGCGGATTTTGCTGGACGAACATATCCGGCATCTCGACGCCGAGTGTCGTGCAGGCGATCTGTAATTTTGCATGAAGGTCGGGGCACTGCTTTGGCGTAACCTTGACCGCGCTTGCCATAAAAGATACACGAATGGCCGATTCGCCAGTCCATGCAAGCAGCTTCTTTAACGCCGAATCGACGCCGGGGATCGCCTTTAACGCCGCCAGAGCTTTAGCATCCGCAGGATGAATGTATTCGTCCTTGTGGAGGGCGGTAAACTTTTTGTGCGGCTCGTTCGAGAGCGGCAGTTTGCAGCGGCCGCAATTGGCAGCGTTGTTTACGTAGTCTGCCTTAACTGCATTCTTCTGGCCGCAGTAACGGCATTTCACAGACAAGCTTTTTGTTAAGGCATCTGACGGTTCGGGTGACTCGGGTTTCTTTTTTGGCATAGTTAGATATTATAAATTGCCACTAGCTTTAGCTAGTGGATATGGCTGCAGTAGACTCGAGGGCTTTAGCCCAACTCCGTAAAACTTCAGCTAAAGCAAATACGAAGACCATATTCTTTTGTTCGGCTAAAGCCGATAATGTTTCTGCTAAAACTGACCACTAGCTAAAGCTAGTGACAATTCATAAGCGGAGCCCGACAACAGTTTCGACATGGTGTGTCTGCGGAAACAGATCCAGTGCGGTGATCTTTTCGATGGCGTACCCCGCATCGATCAGAATTCGCAGGTCACGGGCAAGGATAGAAGGTTCGCACGAGACATATGAAATTTGTGAAGGCTTCAGTTTCGCGATCCGATCGATCACATGTTTTTCAGTTCCCGCTCGTGGCGGGTCAATCAATATAAAGTCGATCTTTTTTGTCTTGTTCTCCATTAGGAATTTACTGACGCTCTTGGCAACGATCTTTGCGTTGTCGAGCCCGAAGCTCGTTACATTCTTTTTGGCAAAATCGACGGCTGCAGTGTCTTCCTCGACGGCGACGACCTTTCCAAAATGCTTTGCGAGCGGCAATGCAAACAGCCCGACGCCGCAATACAGATCGAACGCCATTTCGCCGCTCGCTCCTCCGATAGTGGCGTCGATCAACTCGCCGATCAGAAACTTATTGGCCTGGAAAAAGGTTTCCGAGGAGTATGTGTAAGTATCGTCGTTCACAACAAACGAAAGTTCGGCTGGCGGCTCGATGAATTCCTCCGAGGCGATCGAAACTCGGCCATCTTCGCCGGTGGCTGCTTCGATCTCGGCACGTTCGGCCCAGAGCGTTTCCCATTCAATACTCCTGCGTATATTCTCAAACGCCGAGCCTAGTTCCGGCGTCAGGATAGGACATGAAGAAATGTCGATCACGTCCTGAGAATCGCGGGCAAAATAGCCTGTTGCCCGTTGATCACTGTCGATGTGCCAGCGGGCACGAGAGCGATAGGAAAACTGCTGTGGGCTTGGGATGATCGGGATGTCGGCTTCGTATTCTATCTTGCCGATGCGATGCAGACAATCGCGAATTATGCCGGCCTTTGCTTCAAGCTGTGCTGCATAACTCATCTGCTGAAAATCACAGCCGCCGCATTTGCCAAAGTACTCGCATGGCGGAGCGATCCGCTGAGGCCCTGGCTGCTTTACGTCAACGATCTCGGCAAACGCGATCCGCTTTTTGATCTCGTAGATTCGCACTCGCAAATCGTCGCCAGGAGCGCTCAATGGGACAAAGACCGTCAGATTTTCGGCGAACGCAAGCCCAAGGCCGCGCGGCACGATCTTTTCGACGTGGACATCAATAACGTCTCCAATGTTGTATTGTGTGCTCACAAATAAAACAGACCAAGACGCGGTATTCCGGCTTCCTCACGCAGACGTTTCAGGAGCATTAGATCAAAAGTGTTCTTGTAATTTTCGGCTTCCATTTCAGCTTTGTATTCGCGTAGCTGAATGCCGATCTCTTTCTTTATAGTCTTTAGATGCACCGGTTCCCAATTTGTCAGTATTGCTCGGTCTAGGAGTCTTTCGATGTCATCGAGTGTCTTATCGACAGTTTCAAAATCCTCGCCAATACTGGCAGTGAGTTCTTCAAGTCGCGAGATCGCCCGCACCAGATCCTCCTGGAGGCCATCCATTGAGACTTTTTTCAATGCGTTGATAGATTTTTCTATATGAGCTGCAACGGTCTCGGTCGAAAATTGCTCGTTTTCGCCAACGCTTTCGTCAGACTTCCCGACCTGCGATGCCAGCCATTCGTTATACTGTGCCTCGATCTCTTCTCGGCAGTAAAAAAGGCTTTTTATAGTTCGCGTACCCACGGGCTGTTTGTCAAAAACGTCAAAGACAGATTCGATCGACCTGATAACAATGTGCAAAGGTATGCCGCGATCCTGCCACACCTCAATGAGTGCCCAATCCAACGGGCTCAAAAACAGGTGCTTTCCGCGTCGGCGGACGAATGTTTCCTCGATCTCTGTGAAATAATTGAAATAGTTCAAGTTGTTAATGCTAGGCGAGGCGGGGCAAATAGTCAAAAAATGCCATTTGTGAGCGCGCGGACGAATACAATACAGTATTCGTACTGACGGTTAATTAGTGCAGATTACTTAGAGTTGAGAGTTTTTCGAGAGGAAAACAACGGATGAGAGGGTCCGACTCCATCTCATCCGTTGTAGTAAAGACGCTTACTCTGTTTAGGCCTATGCCCGAAAAACTTCTTGGGGGGACACGGTTTCGTGAACGGAGTAAGCTTCGTCTTGTCTTACATCGTAAATCTTAATTCAACTTTGTAAAGAGATTGTGTTTAAACAGGGAAAATTGTTAAGACTTTGTAAAGTTAATAGAATAACTTGTTTTTTACTTTAAACTATGGCTCGTCGAGTGAAAGAAAATAATCAAAAGTCTCAAATACTGATGATCGACGACGACGTAAAACTCTGTCGTCTCGTCCGCGAATACCTCGAGCCGTTCGAATTTGATGTGAGCGCGGTTCACACAGGTACTGAGGGCGTAAAAACGGTCAGTGAAAAGCAATTTGACGCAGTCATTCTCGATGTAATGCTGCCGGGAATTGACGGATTTGAGGTGTTGCGACAGATCCGTAATGTGTCAGACGTGCCGGTTTTGATGCTCACGGCTCTTGGCGACGAAGCCGACCGCATTGTTGGACTTGAGATCGGAGCGGACGATTATTTGCCGAAGACATTTTCGACGCGCGAACTGCTTGCCCGTCTTCGGGCCGTCACTCGCCGTGCGAAGATCACCGTTCGTCAGTCCGATGGCGGCGATGAGATCAGCTCAGGCGATATTTCACTGAGACTGACCACGCGCTCGGCGACATGCCAAGGAAAACCGCTCGATCTGACCGCGCTCGAATTCGACCTGCTGCATTGCCTTATACGTTCGGCGGGCCGCGTTCTGAATCGCGATCAGATCCTAGACGAGATCGCGGGCCGCGAATATGACGTCTTCGACCGCTCGATCGACGTGCATATCTCTTCGCTCCGGCGAAAATTGAGCGACGATTTTAAAAATCCGCGTTATATCCGCACTTTGCGGTCGGTTGGTTATATGTTTGTCGCGACCGGCCGCGAGGAAGATGAATGATAAAGGTCAAATTCCCATTGTTTACAAAAGTGATGGTCTGGTTCTTCCTGAACCTACTTCTGCTCGTTTTCATTTTCGCTGTGATCTTCGGACTGAAAATAGGTTTCGAGGGAGCCTTGCCATTTAATGACGGAATATCAAGCCGAACAGAAGCTGTAAAGCGACTCATCGAAGGCGAAGTCGATGATAAGTCGCGTGAGGCACGCGACGGCATATTACAACGCTATTCCGAGGCCTACAAGGTAGATTTTTTCCTGTTTGACATCAAAGGTACTCAAATGGGAGGCAAGCCTATTACTCTGCCGGACGAAGTTTATCAGGAAATCACCCGTTATAGGGGTTTCGGCCCGCGTCCCGAGAACCTGAACAGCGCAAATATCCCGCGTCGCGGTCCGGGCGGGCTGGCTCCGGCAGGGCCGCCGGCACCGGCTTCAATTAAATCCTATGATCCGACTGCACACTGGCTTGTGATGTTTGCGATGACATTAAACAAGGGGGAGGACTTTCCTGTACCAACACTGATAATCATTCGGTCAGATTCGGCAACCGGAAATGGCCTGTTTTTCGACCCGTGGCCGTGGATAGCTATGGCGACGATCATTGTTGGCGTTTCGGTGCTGTTTTGGCTGCCTTTTGTAAGGCGTATCACAAACTCAGTAAAACTAATGACGACCGCGGCAGAGAAAATTGCTGCTGAACAATTTGAAGTAAGGGTTGACGACCGGCGAACCGACGAACTTGGCGGCCTCGGCGCGTCGATAAACGACCTGGCCGAGCGCCTGTCGGGATTTATCAATGGGAAAAAAAGATTTCTCGGCGAGATCTCGCATGAGCTGAATTCTCCGCTTGCACGAATGCAGTTTGCATTGTCGATCTTGGAAGAGCGTGTTCGGGCCGAGAACCTGCCGCACGTTGTTGACGTTCGTGAAGAGGTTGAACTGATGTCCAAACTCGTCGGAGAATTGCTCAGTTACTCAAAATCGGGCCTTCAAGGCGCAGCCGTTAAACTCGAGCCGGTAAATTTACGCGATGTCATCGAAAGAGTTGTTGAACGGGAAACCACGCCCGAAAAACCAAAAGTCGAGGTTGCTATCGATGAACAACTCACTGCCAAAGCTCAGCCGGAACTACTTTTTCGCGCAGTTTCCAATGTCGTTCGCAACAGCCTAGACCATGCTGCAGGCAGCGGCAAAGTCGGGATCGCTGCTGAAAAGAACGGAAGCCACGTTATTTTGACAATTCATGATAACGGCCCCGGTGTTCCCGAAAACACGCTAGAAAAGATCTTTGACCCGTTGTTTCGAGTTCAGGACGACCGTTCGCGCGACACGGGCGGCACCGGCCTTGGCCTCGCGATCGTAAAGACCTGCGTCGAGGCCTGCGGTGGACATGTATTTGCGCGAAATCGCAAGCCAAGTGGTTTAGAAATTGTGATCAAATTAGACAAGCCTTGACACAAAACAAACGCTCGTCTGTGCTAATCTATTTCCGCTATGGCAGAGCGGCGCGAGAAATTTCAAACCTCATCGGGTATCGAGCTTCCGAACGACTTTAACCCCGACAATACAACGCCGGTAAACTATACAGAAGACCTCGGCGAGCCGGGCGAATTTCCCTATACTCGCGGCATCAGGCGAAATGTATATCGCGGCAAACTCTGGACGATGCGGCAATACGCTGGTTTTGCCACGGCCGAAGAATCTAACGCACGCTACAAATATCTTCTGTCGCAGGGCACGACCGGATTGAGTGTCGCATTTGATCTGCCGACGCAGATCGGGCTCGATTCGGACGATTCGCTAGCAGCAGGCGAGGTTGGCAAGGTCGGCGTCGCCATTGACAGCCTCGATGACATGCTGACTTTATTTGAAGGCATCCCGCTCGACGCGGTTTCGACGTCGATGACAATAAACGCGACGGCTTCGACGCTTTTGTGTCTTTATCTCGCCGTCGCGCGAAAACAAGGCGTCGGTTTTGATAAGGTCAACGGTACGATCCAGAACGACATTCTCAAGGAATATGTTGCTCGCGGCACATACATCTATCCGCCAAAGCCAAGTCTTCGTTTGATCACCGATACATTTGCTTATTGTGCCGCCGAGGTGCCGAATTGGAACACGATCTCGATCTCCGGCTATCATATCCGCGAAGCAGGCTCGACCGCCGCTCAGGAAATAGCCTTTACGCTCGCCGACGGCATCTGCTATGTTCAGGCG
>CAZUEI010000096.1:0-7413 GCA_964618985.1 uncultured Chloracidobacterium sp. | reverse complement strand
GCACGGTTCGTTTAAAGACATCACACGTTCGTTCACCCTTCACCCAAAAATCAGCGGGATCGAGTTCCTCGCGGTAAAGATCTTCCGAAAAGACATAGTGCTTTCTTAGAAACTTCGTTCGTCCTCCGTCGTGATCGGCGGCGTGCCGAGCTTCAAATTGCTTATCGTTCATCTCAAGATCGAGATACAGCACCTTTTGCGGTTTACCGGCTGTCTTGAACGGCGCTATCCCTTTTCCCGACGCTATAGACTGAGCGATCTGCATCGAAAGGGAACTTTTGCCCATGCCGGTTTCGCCGAACATTATCACCGTTTCGCCCTGACGCCAAAATTCGCCGAACAATGCTGCGGGGATAGGCCGCTTTTTCGATTCCTTTATCCAATCGTTGGCTGTCTTTATTTCTGATGACGGTTTTTCTGCAACTTCCATATTGATCTCCTCTAAATTTGTGTATTGCTAAATCTAACAAAATTTGCAATAATGGTCAAGTGTTGCATATATGGGATACAGAATTTAAAACGCGTGGGACACTTGGGACACGCCGGACAGCCGGGACGCTTGGGACACGTGGGACAGTTGGGACAGCCCAAATTGCTTGGGTTTCAGTAATAAGGCAGAATCTACGGGATGGCCGTTTTACCGGAAAAGATAATTCAACTAGCCGCGTCAGTTCGCGATGCGGGTGGGCGGGCGATGCTCGTCGGCGGATGCGTTCGCGATGAGTTGATGGGCATTGAGCCGAAGGACTGGGATGTCGAGGTCTATGGCGTCGAGCCTGAAAAGCTGCGAGAGCTGCTTGATACATTTATCCTTTCGTCGGGCATTGCGCGCGAGGTGAATGTCGTCGGCGAGGCGTTTGCGGTTTACAAGCTAGGCAGCGATCTGGATGTTTCGATCCCGCGTCGGGAACGCAAATCGGCGCGCGGCCATCGCGGATTTATTGTCGAAGGCGATCCGAGCATGTCGTTCGAGGAAGCCTGCTCGCGACGCGACTTCACTATCAACGCAATTCTCAAGGATGTGTTGACCGGCGAGATCGTTGACCCATTTGATGGACAAGGCGACATAGGACGCAAATTGCTGAAGATGGTTTCGGGCGCGACGTTTGCCGAAGATTCGCTGCGGGTTTTGCGTGCGGCGCAGTTTGCGGCGAGGTTTGAATTCGACATCGACACGGAAACCATTGAGGCCTGCAAACGGATCGACGTTACCGACCTTCCAAAGGAACGCATCTGGGGTGAGATCGAGAAGCTTCTGCTGCAGGCGCAAAGGCCGTCGATCGGGCTGAAGTGGCTTTACGATCTGGGTGTTGTAAGGCAGATTTTTCCTGAGATGCAATCGCTCGTCGGTGTGCCGCAGGAAGCCGAGTGGCACCCCGAAGGCGATGTCGATGTCCATACGCTGATGGTTGTCGATGAAGCCCGAAAACTGATCGACGATCTTGATCATCCGCGGCAGGTCGCCGTAATGCTCGGGGCGCTGGCGCATGATTTTGGAAAGCCGCCGACGACCGAGTTCGTTGACGGCCGAACTCGTTCACGCGGGCATGATGAGGCAGGCGTTGAGCCGACGCTTTCGTTTCTCGACACGCTTGGTATGTTTACGCTGGACGGTTTTGATGTTCGTGATCAGGTCGTTCAGCTTGTCCGCTATCACCTGAAGCCGGGTGAGTTTTATAAAGCGAAATCGCCTGTCGGTGACGGAGCATTTCGCCGCCTGGCACGCAAGGTCGAGGCTGATCTGCTTTATCGCGTTGCTAAGGCTGACAGTCTAGGCCGCAATCCCGACTGGCTGCCGAAGGAGAAATGGTTTGGTTCGGAAGCACAGGAATGGTTTATCGAAAAAGTTCGCGAGCTTCAGATCGAAAAAAGGGCTCCGGAACCGATTCTTATGGGCCGTCATTTGATCGAGTTGGGAATGCAGCCGTCGCCCGCATTCAAGCGCATTCTTGACGCGGTGTATGAGCTGCAGCTCGACGGCAAGATCACGGATCTCGATGAAGCGATCAAGGAGGTGAAGAAAACAGCAGGCTAAAAAGCCTCACATAGATCTTTGACAATTTGATCACTGTTGCGTTAACGAGGGTGTTTTGTTGCGTTGATAATCCCGAGATCGACGAGCCTTTCGTAAGCAAGCGTTGCCCACATTTCGCAGCCGGCGGCGTTACAATGCGAATCGACAACGGAATTGCGGTAGCGAGGTGTTAACGCATTGGGCCAGCGGCCGTCGGTTTCGGGTTGGAGGCCGACAACCTCAAATCCGTTTTTGCGCCCTTCGGCGGCGACCATATTGTAGGGAACATCTTTGGCCGAGCCCTGGACGAGGACGATGAAAGGTATCGATCTCGCATCGCAGATCCGCTTGATGCTCGCCAGGGAATCGGCGATCGCACGCCAGCGCGGATTGTTCTCCTCATAATTGCCAACGCTTATGATTGGCGCGTCCGAACCGGTGCTCTGCCTTGCGAGTCGTGAAAGGATGAAAAGCGTCGAGAACGCGTAACTTCGCTGTGCAAAGTCGGCTATCCACGAAGCCCTCTTGTCGAACACCCAGCCTTTTGCCTCGATGTCGTTTATGGCAAAGAGCAGCACCACGGCATCAGGCTGCAAGTTGAGGCCGACGGTTTCGAGTTGTATCAACTCCTGCTCGGTGTTGTATGATGGCACGCCCATATTGACGACACGATAGCTGTGAGATTGGGCGCTGTCATTCGCCATCCGTTCGACAATTGCCGGAAGGGTGTGTTCGTAATTGACGCCAATGCCAAAGACAACCGAATCGCCGAGCCAGAGTATCCGCGATTCTCCAATCGATTTCGCAGGTGCAATTTCAGGCCCGCGGAGTCCAATGGAGTTGACCTTATATCTGGCGTGATGAAAATCGCCGTCGAGTCCCGGCCGCAACCGATACGAGATCGGTTCCTCGCGGATCATCGTGTCGAAAAATCGAGCGGTCTCAGGATAGTAAGAAATGCCGAGCGGATCGAAAATTCTCGCTGCTATCTCGAGCAGAACGACGACGATCAAAAGCTGTACCGCTACAAGGGATAATGCGCGAAGCAACCTTCTCCAACCACGCGGCTTTTGTTTGCTGTGTGGTTGAGGATCGGCAGATGCTTCCATTGTGATTTATGAGTTCTTAAGCGTTTACCGCCCAGACAATGTCTGAGCGGCAACCTTGTTCTTTGACAATTTACTTAGGCTTTACCTTCGAGGAAGGCTTTCAACCTGCGTGACCGTGAAGGATGCCGCAGTTTTCTGAGAGCCTTTGCCTCGATCTGGCGGATGCGTTCGCGGGTGACGGCGAAATGCTGGCCGACCTCTTCGAGCGTGTGCTCGGAGCCAGTGTTGCCGAGGCCGAAACGCATCTTGATGACTTTTTCCTCACGCGGTGTGAGCGTTGCAAGAACTTCATCCGTTATCTCACGTAAGTTGGAGAAAGTTACTGATTCTGCAGGGTTTAGGATCGACTTGTCTTCGATGAAATCGCCGAGATGTGAATCTTCCTCTTCACCGATCGGGGTTTCGAGCGAGATAGGCTCCTGAGCGATCTTCAGCACCTTTCGGACCTTTGAGACCGGAATGTCCATTCGCTTTGCGATCTCCTCAGAGGTTGGTTCGCGGCCAAGCTCCTGCACGAGCAAACGCGAAGTGCGGATGAGCTTGTTGATGGTCTCGATCATGTGCACCGGGATGCGGATCGTGCGGGCCTGATCGGCGATGGCGCGAGTGATCGCCTGACGTATCCACCATGTCGCGTAAGTCGAGAATTTGTACCCGCGACGCCATTCGAATTTATCGACGGCCTTCATCAAACCGATGTTGCCTTCCTGAATTAGGTCAAGGAACTGCAGGCCGCGGTTGGTATATTTCTTGGCGATCGAAACGACGAGGCGAAGGTTGGCTTCGACCAGCTCGCGCTTTGCTTTGTTCGTATCAAACTCGCCGACGCTGATCGTCTGATAAGAACGCTTGATCTCGACGGCCGGCAGGTGATATTTTTCTTCGATCTCGGTAAGCACCGCTTTGGCTTCGGCGATCTTTGCTTTCAGGGGCTTCCTATCCTTCAAAGATGCTTTCTTGCCAAGTTTATCCAGCTTGTCCTGGGTGCGGCTGATGGTTCGCTCGGCTTTTCGGATATCTTCGACCACCTTGCGGATAGCTGAGATCAGAACCTGACGAGCACGCTCGGTGATATTGAGATTCTTGATCTCCTGGGCGATCTCAAGCCGCAAGCGGCCTGTTTTTCGACGCAGATTCCTCAGTCTTCTCGATTTCTTCCCACCCGATTTTTCCTGTTCTTTGACAAGGGCGACCCAGGCTTTCAAAGCTTCTTTGAAAGTTGCGCGGATCGTTTCGATTCCTTCGAGCGTCCAGCGAAGATATTCTTCGGCCTTGTCTTCTTCGATTGAGATCTCGGCCTGCTCGGAAAACACGACCGTTTCGCGGATGCTGGCCTTGCCCACTGCCAGGTCCTCGCCGATCTTGAGCAGTCGCTCAACCGCTATCGGCGAACGCGAAATGGCCTTGTGCGTTTTTATCTGGCCGCGCTCGATGCGTTTTGCGATGACTACTTCGCCCTCGCGGTTTAGCAGCGGCACGACGCCCATTTCCCGCAGGTATAGCCGAACCGGATCATTGGATTTATCCAAAACGCCGGCCGAAAGGTCGAGATCGAGATCATCTTCGTCAACCGAGTCTTCTTCCTCGTCTTCATCCAGGGTGAGGGTTTGCGCACGCTCGATAAGCTGGGCGTCGGTTTCGGTAACTGAGATGTTGGCTCCCTCGAGCCGCTCCAAGACATCCTCGATGTCGTCAGACGACAGCATGTTTTCCGGGAGCTCGCGATGGAGTTGATCGAGGCTCAATCCCTTTTTTCGCCGACCGAGGGCTACCAGGCGATCTACTAAGTCTTCTTTTTCGTCGTAATCAGGCATATTCTCTAATAAAGGCGTTTGATTAATTTTTCTGTTAAATCGTTGTTCACAATATATTTAATAACGATTTGAAGCCCGAATTTGTTTCAATTCAGGGCATCGAGTTTAAACCGAAAAGTATATCACAGTTCTACAATGCGACGCTGCAAATCACGGCGGATTTTTTCAAGCTCTAGCTGTTCGAAGGTAAGCTGGTTAAACAGATCGGCGTCACCAGCTTGTTCAGCAAGCGTCGCCTCGCGGTTTATCTCCATTATCCGGTTGGCGATAGCCATATTTCGCAGGGAAAAAACGCAATTCTCGGCCTGATGGAGCACGCCGTCGAGAACCTCGTCCTTTTCACGACGCGGCTTTCCTTTCAAGAGCTCACTCGCCAGGTCGAGCGAGGTCTCATCGTCACCGATATGTTCGAGCAATGTTTCCGGATTGATTTCCTGCCCTGCCTCGTGTGCAGTGATAAATGCAATGAAGATCTCGGCTGTGGAAAGGTTCTCGTAATCGCTCGGCTCGATCTGCGGAAGAATTATGTCTCGCAGATTGCCGTCAAAAACGAGCAGTTCGAGCAGTCGGCGTTCGGCGACAGTGATCTTTGCCCGTGCTGCTCGCGAAACCTTCTGCGTTATATTTTGCGGAATGCCGTGATCAACATTCTTGAGCGAATTCCAAAGTTCACGCAGCAACCCGGTGTCTTCGACATGAAAAAAGGTCATCGCCTGATCAAAGCTTTCTCGGCGTTGAATATTATTTCGAATGGTGGAAATTACGGGCAGAAACTCTTCTATAGCCTCAGCCTTTTGTTTTGCATTGTGAAGATTTCGGCCCTTTACCGAAGCATCGAGAGCAAACCGCAGGAAACCGACTGCTTTGCCGCGGCGTTCGTTGTAGGCATCTACTCCATTCTCGCGGATAAATTCATCGGGGTCTTTGCCGTCAGGCAGAACGAGAACCTTGACATCAAAATCCTGCGGCAGCAGATGCTCGATAGCACGGCGGGCTGCCTTGATGCCGGCAGAGTCGCCGTCGTAATTTATGACGACACGCTTTGCAAAACGGCTGAGCAGCTTAGACTGTTCAGGCGTAAATGCGGTGCCGAGGCTCGCGGCGACATTTGGTATGCCGAATTGATACAAGACGATCAGGTCGAGATAGCCTTCGACTAGGATGGCGAATTTCTTTTGCCGTATGTCATTTTTCGATTGAAAAAGCCCGTAAAGGTGCTCGCCCTTGGTATAAGCTGGCGTCTCGGGCGAGTTCAGGTATTTTGGCTCGTCCGAACCCATCGCACGGGCACCGAAAGCGACCGGATTGCCGTTCACGTCCAAAACCGGGAACATTATCCTGCCTCGGAAGCGGTCAAACAAACGGTCCTTTTCCTCGTTGACTGAAACAAGGCCGCTTTGCTCAATGAGTTTGTCATCAATGTTTCTCTCGCGAAGCAGATTGAGCAAGCCGTCCCATTTATCAGGTGAAAAGCCAATGTGAAATGCTTTTTGCGTTTCCTCGGAAATGCCGCGTTTTTTCAGATACTCGCGGGCATTCTTGGCTTTTGCATTTTTGGCTTGCAGTTCGGTTTCCCAGAATTCGAGAGCCATCTTGTTGAGCTCGATAATCTCGTCTGCGAGCTTTTTCTTCTCTTCCTTTTTCTTTTTGTTGACCTCGTAGCTCTTATCGTCGATCGGTTCGGGCAGCATCACGCCGGAGATCTCGGCGACGCGTTTTATCGCTTCGGGGAAGTTCAGACCTTCCATTTCCATCAAAAAGTTGTAAACGCTGCCGCCCTTTCCGCAGCCGAAGCATTTATAAAACCCTTTCGAGGGATTGACCGAGAACGAAGGCGTCTTCTCCTGATGAAACGGACAGCACGCCATCCAGTTCGCCCCCTTCTTCTTTAGATCTTGCGCATACGGCTGTATTATCCGCACAATGTCCGCACGGTTCTTAAGGTCGTCGATAAAGTATTGGTCGTAGAGCATTACTGTTTCAGCTCAGCAATTGTAGCGCCGTTGCCGCCTTGATCGGATGGGGCGAAGCCAAACTTTTCAACGTGCGGATGGCCTTTCAAAAAATGATGAACGTAATTTTTTAACGCGCCGGTGCCGAAGCCGTGGATTATGCGGACGCGGGGCACGGATGACATATAAGCCTCGTCGAGGAAGCGGTCGATCTCGTATTCGGCGTCGGCGGTGGTTTTGCCGATGAGGTTTAACTCGGCGGGTGCGTCACCACCGTCAATGTTGATCGTTTGAGTCTTTGCTGCCGGCCGAGCCCTTTGTTGTTCGTCCGCTAGTCGGAGGTCGGCGATCTTTTCGCGGAGACGCATTCCGCCGACGAGGACTTCGGCGACTTCTTTGTCCATTCGCTCGACGGTGCCGATGTTGCCGAAGGATGTGATTACGCGTGAGCCTATAGTCAATGCCCCGGTCGCTACCGCTCCCGGTACTGACATCCGGGCACCGACCGCAGGCAAGTGACCACT
>CAZUEI010000095.1:0-7473 GCA_964618985.1 uncultured Chloracidobacterium sp. | reverse complement strand
ACAGCCTGAGCAATATCATCAATGGCAAATCGGACGTCATCGGCTACGCGGTCGCCATCAACGGCAAGATCAGCAGCGCCGATGTCTACGTGTCGAACGCCTTGTTCAAAAGGGTGTGGATGAAGATGTTAAAGGCTTCTGCGACCGAAGCAGTTTCCGAATCAAGAAGCGTCCGTTTGGCCGATCCGGTCAAGTCGGAAGCAGTAAAAGGTTTCCTTGATGATTCTGAAAGAGGGGCCGCCCGCAGCCAAAAAATCAGCGCCGAAGGTGCCAGCCTAATGACGCGCGAGGACAAAGATAACGTTATGGTCGAGGCTCGCGACGAAAAGTCGAAGATAGTCGTCCACAAAACATACGTAAAGAAAAATTGAAGCGGTTAAGGCTCGGCCGCCAAACTTTTCTCGACAAATGTTTCTACATGGAGACGGTTTTCGCGTGAAAGGTCTAGAAACTCCACGCCAAGTCCGTCTCCAACGTCCATATTTCGGACAACCGCCGTGCAGGTGATCAAATTTGTCACCGTCGGTACTTTAAACCTTAGGCTGACGATCGATCCGACGGGAAAGATCTGATGAGTCTGGACAAACGCTCCGCCCACGCTCAGATCGCTCAGGTATTCGTCCGTCCGCGTAAAGATGCCGTCCTGGCCGATCCACAGCTCGGTTCTCAGGCTGGCACGCGGATACTTTCGCAGTTGTTCGTACATTCTATTCGGATGAACTGTCTTTATTCATCATTCCGAGGACTTGTCCGATTACGCCGCCGCCGATGGCACCCATTAGGAGCGATCCAACAATATCAGCGATGGCCGGAATGTAATTATCTGACATTTTCATAAATGCCAGGAACATCAGTTGAAAGGCCAAAGCGATAAGGAACCACACGACCACACCGGCCTGAAGCCCGGTCCTGAATGTTTTGATCCCGGCCCATTTTTCGAAGATATATGCCAGCAAAAAGGCCGAAACAAAATTAGAAAGCACGAGCGGAATCCACATCGGCGGCTCATTTATCAACTTGAGCGCATCGGGATTCATATTCGGCTTCATTACCATCGGATCGAGAATGAGGCCGTAGATAACAACGCCCGAAATAAAAAACGCTATCCCGCCTGCGACTGTTGCTGCTAAAATTCTTGTAAGCATAGAAATAAACTCCTTTTCGGAAAATCTACCCTAAAGCCCTTGAAGTATCGAAACGTGGGATGAAAGGAAATTATATGAATATTGTCCGAATGTCAATGCAATAAGAGGTCTAGGTGCTTGCCAGCTTTCGCTGATCATTGAAATGTGCAGTTATTTCTGCAGCAGCCTTTGGCCCAACAAATGGAGAAAGCTCATCGGTTGTTGCTTTTGCAATTCGTTCGATCGAGCCAAATTCGCGGAGCAATTTCATCTTGCGTTTCTCGCCGATGCCGGGAATTTCGGACAACTCGGACGAGAAGTCGCGTTTTTCGCGCCGCTTGCGATGAAACTCCACAGCAGTTTTATGAGTTTCTTCTCTGATCTGCAAAATGAGTCGAAATGCGAGCGAATTTCGGTCGAAGGGAATCGGACGATCTTCGCGCCCATAGATCAGCAAGTGTGAAATCTCACTGTGTTTTTTTGGAGGCTTGACAAGTCCAACGAGCATTATCTGTTCGAGGTCGAGAGCCTGCATCGCGGCTGCCGCTGCAGAAAGCTGCCCTTTTCCGCCGTCAATGAAGACAAGCTGTGGCAAAGACTTTTGTTCATCGAACATCCGTTTGTAACGGCGAAAAACGGCTTCATGCATAGACGCGAAATCGTTTGCCCCTTCGACAGTTTTGATGATAAAGCGACGGTAATTTGCGCGAGCGGGTTTGCCGTTTTCAAACACGACAATGCCGGCAACATTTTCCGAACCGGAGATATTTGAAATATCGAACGATTCGATCCGCTCTGGGAAATATGAGAGTTCGAGCAATTCCTGAAGTTCTTCGAGAACCTTTTGAGAGTCGGGTTTGAGGACGCGGAAACGCTGCTCAAATGCGATCTTGGCGTTCGTCTCGACAAGTCTCACAAGGTGTTTGTTCTTGCCGCGTTTTGGATCGAGTATTTTTACGCGCCGGCCGCGTCTGGTTGCAAGGGCCTTTTCTAAAACCGCACGATCGTCAAAATCCTGTGGCACATGGATCTCAAGTGGAACGTAATCAGTTGAATAATATTGGGCAAGGACGACACCGAGAAACTCCGACGCTTCGAATGAATCGTCCGAGGGCAAGTCTTCCCAAAAGAACTCACGGCGGCCAACGATGCGGCCTTCGCGCATCGTGAAAAGCTGGAGGGCAAGCCGTTGTTTTTCGCGGTAGTAACCGATGATGTCGATGTCACGATCGGCGGTCGTTGCCATTTTTTGTGTTTCGCTGAGGGCGAGAACCGTGCGATGCAGATCGCGATATTTGGCGGCCAGCTCGTATTTGCCTTGCTCTGAAAATTGCCACATTCGCTCTTCAAGCGTTTTGGCGAGTTCCTTGTTTTTACCTTCGAGCAAGGTTTTTACGTCGTTTGCAGCTTCCTGGTATTCGGTCTGCGTGCATAGGCCTTTGACGCACGGGCCGAGACAACGTTTTAGATGATATTCGAGACAGGGACGCGGCAATTTACCGTCTATTTCGATCTCGCATGTGCGAAGCTGGAATGCCCGATTAACGAGATTCAAAGTGTTGCGGGCAAGCACAGCAGGCAGGAACGGGCCGTAATAGCTCGAGCCGTCGCGGACGATCTTTCGAGTCACAACGACCTTGGGGAATGGCTCATTCGTTAGTTTTAGATGCGGATATGATTTGTCGTCCTTGAGAAAGACGTTGAAACGAGGTTTGTGTTTTTTGATGAGGTTGGATTCGAGCACAAGTGCCTCAACCTCATTATCTACAACAATAAACTCAAAATCGGCGATCACTTTTACAAGCTGACGAGTTTTTGGATCGTGATTTCGGCTTGAATGAAAATACGAACGAACGCGGTTACGCAGATTTTTCGCCTTGCCGACATAGATGATCTTGCCGGCCTCATTTTTATGTATGTATATACCGGCGCTGGTCGGAAGTTGTTTTAGTTTGTCGCGCATATTGCCCACATCAAAAATCTAACAGACCGCAAAGTTTCGGGCAATGATTGACATTTTGAAGCGATTGACTTAATCATAAATGCGGTTTCAAATGTCAATCTTTTGGAGGTCACATGTCAAAATCCATAGAACAATCAAAAGCCGTTATTCAATCAATGATCACGCTCGCGGGCGCCGCGCTGGGTTTGGTGTGTGCGCTTGCATGGAATGACGCCATCAAGGCCGCGATGAAGGAATTGCTAGGTGAGGACGACAGTCTTGCGGGCCTATTTATTTATGCATCTCTTGCAACCCTGGTGGCGGTTATCGTGCTGCTAATGTTGGGCAAGATGGCTGGCAGGATCGGCGGTGAAGCGGCGGTAAGCCGAGAGGCCGAAGGCTAAACTTATTTGGAAACCGCTCTAACAAAATCGCCTGACGAAGCCGCTGAGTTTATTAAACACGGCGGCATTGTAGCGTTTCCGACTGAGACTGTTTACGGTCTCGGCGCAAATGTTTTTGACGAAGCGGCTATCGGAAGAATATTTTCGGCAAAACGGCGGCCCGCTGATAATCCGTTGATCGTCCACATCACGGATGTTGAACAGATCAAATTGCTTGCCGTTGAGGTTACTGAGGCTGCCGAGAAATTTATTGCTGCGTTTTTTCCGGGACCGCTGACGGTTGTTCTAAGAAAATCTGAAAAAGTTCCATTTATTGCGACCGCGGGACTTGATACCGTTGGCGTTAGAATGCCGCGATCAGATCTTGCGCATAGGTTTATTGAAGCCTGTGGAACTCCGATAGTCGCGCCGTCCGCAAACTTATCTGGAAGGCCAAGCCCGACGACATGGCAGGCTGTCGCTGAAGATCTCGATGGACGGATCGATTGTATTTTGCAAGGCGAAGCGACTGAGATCGGCTTGGAATCAACGGTCGTTGATTGCACTTCAAACGTACCGAGAGTTTTGCGAAGCGGCTCAGTGTCGATAGAACAGCTTCGAGAGATCGCGCCGGAGACTGCAATGTTTGAAGGTGATGAAGTTGAGGCACCGAAAAGCCCCGGTCTGCGGCACCGACATTATTCGCCGAGAGCGAAGGTAGTATTAGTTAATTTCAAATCTGAAATATCAGATTTCAAATTTGGTCAAGACATAAATCGGACGGCGTATATTGGAATAAGCCAGCCATCCGTGTCTATTAAGAAGGGGCGAATTTGTGATTCCATTTATGAATATGCTCATTCGTTATTCGAGTTTTTTCGCGAGTGCGACCGAGTGGGGATAGGCGTCATTTATTGTGAAAAAGTTAAAGAAGAGGGCATCGGCGCCGCACTTATGGACCGTGTGCGGCGGGCGTCGGAGGAGTAAATCTATTTAGACGAAACTGCCGCTATTGCAAGCTCACCGTTGTCTTTTATGATCTCGGCCTTTAGTTTTCCGTTGTCTGTTATCTGGGATAAATATTCGAGCGGAATTAAGACGAGCACAGCGCGGCCTTTTTCGACGGCGATCTCGTCTATGACTTCGCCGATGCCAGAAAGATAACGCTGCTTTCCATCGGTATCGCGAAGCAAACGGCCAGCGGCATAAAATTCCGCGTTGTTGGAGATTGTGTGGAGCGTTAGCACGCGATTTAATTGGTAACCCCGCTCATTTGCGGCCTGAATAAGCGTTTTGACCGAATCGGATTCGGCATATCTGGGCACAGCAAATATCATCAGTAAGGTTACGGCTCCAAATGTGGACGCCGCCGTGAGCATAATCGTGATTCGCCATTTGTTGTTTTTTTGTACCTGTATAAAAACAAAAACCGCTGTGAAAATAACTGCTGCCGGGATAGCAGGCAGGATGTAGCCGGGTAGCTTAGAGCCGGAAAAAGAGAAGAATACCAGAGGAACGAGAAGCCAGGACGCGGAAAGGAGGAGAAGAGGAGAAGAGGAGAAAGGGAGATAGAGGGATTTCTTATTTTTGTCCGTTGTAACTATGTGGTTGCGCAGACCTTTAACAAAATTCCAGATCGAGGCTAGAAAGAAAGGCAGCCACGGCAGGGTCATAAGCGGAAGCACCCATAGAAAAAAATAAAAAGGCTGTGGATGCAGGTATTTATTTGACGTGAATCGCTGAAAATGGTGCTGGATAAAAAACTCGTTGATAAAATGGTAGCCGTGCTGCTGATACATTGGCAGGTACCAAACTGACGCGATTACGACAGCGAGAAATGTTCCCCAGATTAAGCTGATTACAAAAGCTCGCCTCGGCATCCGGCGCGAAAGTAAATAAAATAGTCCGACGATGACAAACGGAAAAAGTATGCCGATCAAACCTTTAGCCAGCAGCGCGACGCCGGTAAAAATATAGAACAGGATAAGCGGTAAATATTTTTTCTTGGACGATGTTTCCACTGACTGATCGAAAATAAAGAAGCTAACAAGTGCCGCTGTGATCGGAAAAGTGATAATGATGTCAAAACTCGCTCCGTGCGAAAAGACCATGATACCCAGTGTTGATGCGGCGAAAAGTGCGAGCCAA
The DNA here is from genome assembly GCA_964618985.1 of uncultured Chloracidobacterium sp. Taxonomy (GTDB): domain Bacteria; phylum Acidobacteriota; class Blastocatellia; order Pyrinomonadales; family Pyrinomonadaceae; genus OLB17. The sequence goes on along the minus strand of CAZUEI010000095.1, from coordinate 1,876 downwards.
TTTGCGAAGCCGTTCCATGATCGTTGATCGTTGTTTGTTGATCGTTCAAAGAATTTGCCAAGGATCCAAAGACTTACGATCGTGCCGAGACCGAACAATGCCGGGCCGAAACGCGCGGCGAACTCGCTTACGCCAAACACTTTGTATGAAATCATTTCCAGCCAGTAGAGAAGCGGTGGTTTTTCAAACCAGTTATATCCGCCTAGTGTCGGCGTGATCCAGTCTTCGCGATCCAGCATTTCGCGCGCAACCTGAGCGTAGCGAGGTTCGTCAGGGCCGACGAACGGGATATTAAGGCCAAAAAAATAGACAAAAACTGCAAGGAACATCAACAAAAACCACATATATTTTGTGAGGGTCTTTGGTCTTTGGTCTTGGGTCTTTGTAATTTCCGACGCCATAATAAAGAATGTAAAGTATTGCCGAAAAGAGGTTTGTTATCAAATTATGAGCGAGAATCGTAAAGTTCGGGTGGCCGCAATAGGTGTCGGAAGTTTGGGCCGCCATCATGCGCGAAACTACGCAGAGCTTGCCTCAGAAGGCCTAGTCGAACTGGTAGGAATTTGCGATTCAAACTCCGAAACTGCAGCCTCAATAGCTTCAGAGTATGGGGCCGCAAATTTTACCGACTGGCGGGAGTTATTAGGAAAGGTTGCTGCTGTTTCGATAGCAACGCCCACCGAAACTCACTGCGAGATCGCCTGCGCATTTCTTGAAAGCGGCGTCCACGTTCTGGTCGAAAAGCCAATTGCACTGACGCTTGCGGAAGCCGATAAGATGATCGCCGCTGCCAAAGCGTCCGGTGCAAAGCTGATGGTCGGTCAACTTGAACGCTATAATCCGGCGATGGTCGCGCTCAGGCCGCACGTGACGCGGCCGCTGTATTTTGAGATTCATCGGGTTTCGCCTTTTCCAAACCGCTCGCTTGATGTTGACGTCGTGCTCGACGTGATGATCCATGATCTCGACGCCGTTCAGTGGCTCGTTGGCGAGGATGTGCGAGTCTCGGAAATTCGCGCCGTCGGCATTCCGGTTATATCGGACAAAGTTGACGCTGCGAATGCCAGGATCGCATTCGAGAACGGTGCAGTCGCGAACATCACTGCATCACGGATCGGGACGGAAAAGATTCGCAAGACGCGCTTTTATCAGACCAACGCCTATGTTGTGCTTGATTACGCGACAAAGTTCACTTCGCTGACGTCGCTGAATGCCGACGCTGCACATCCGCTCGCCGGGATCTCGATAAACCGGCTTGAAATCAATGATGTCGAACCGCTCCTGGCAGAGATCACGGCTTTTTTGGACTGCATTAAAAAAAATACGCCGCCGCCTATCACTGGTGATGACGGGCGGCGGGCATTGGAACTTGCGGTCGGCGTGCTCGAAAAGATCGAGGCTCATCGCAATCGACTGAATGTTTAAGCTTTCGCTTCTTCGGCTTTACCGTCCTGCGCAGCAGCCATCTGAGCCTGGATCGTCTTCATCCACTCTTGCGTCTTCTTGACCCTTTCGGCTCCGTCGGGACGATCCATGATGACCTTTTCGAGATTTGAGAGCATCTCGGGCATTTCCCAAAACTTTCTCATATCTGCAAGGATCGGCTCGATCTTAGCAAAGACCATAATGTGCTCGCCATTGGTTTGATTGAACAACTCGGCGTCGATGGCGCCTTGATTTACCATCGTCGCCGCCATATCCCAATAGGATACGACCATGCGAAGATAGCCGCCGACCTCTGGGTCCATCATGGTTTGCATGTATTCTTCGACGCTGGTCGGATTATAACCGAAGATCCAATTACGCGCCTTGCGCATCTTTTTCTCACGCCGCAGATCGTAAAGTTTTAAAATTAAGTCCGCAGATTCAGCTTTGC
>CAZUEI010000094.1:4574-7505 GCA_964618985.1 uncultured Chloracidobacterium sp. | reverse complement strand
ATCAACGACACCGCGACCCAATTTCTTAATCAGAATAAGATCTTTATCAATCAGGGCGGAGCCGCCAACGCATTCCCGTCATCTATCACGGTCACGACCGGCCCGAACGTCATCGGCTCGATGCGGCTGACGCTTTATGACATGTCGGCAAATATCCCTGATAATGCAGACTTCCTGCTGGTCGGCCCGAACGGGGCAAGGTTCATCATCATGGCCAATGCCGGCGGCCTTACCGCCGAAGGTCCCGATACGCTAAACATTACCGACCTTGCCGGACTGGTTATTCCTGATAATGGCCCTTTAACGACCACAGATTATGAGCCGACGTCTTACGGTGCAGTTGCCAACTTCCCGGCTCCCGCTCCAGCCGGCCCGTATAATCTGCCGGGCAGCGCCATAGGCGGAACTGGCACGCAAACCTTGTTTGGCAACTTTGGTACGACAAGTGCGAACGGCGTTTGGAGCCTGTATGTCCGCGACGATACTGCTGGGCCGACTTTAGTGGTCGGTAGCATCGCTGGCGGATGGGGACTCGAGTTCCTTGGCTCGACGGCAGCAAGCGCGTCAATTTCGGGACGCGTAATGACGGCTGACGGGCTTGGGATCCGCAATGCACGCATTGTGATTACCGGTAATTCGCTTATGGAACCGCGTGTGGCAACGACCGGATCGTTCGGTTGGTTTACCATCGACGGCCTGCAAACCGGAGAGACGTATGTTGTAACGGTTAATTCTCAGCGCTACACATTCAGCACTCCGAGCCGGGTCATCAGCCTCGTGGATAATGTGGTCGATGCCGACTTCATTGCCAATCCACAGGAATAAGTCAGGATAAACCTCGACAAACTTAAGCCCGTCAATGAAAATTGGCGGGCTTTTTTCGTTCCATTTTTTTGAAACAAACTAATTTGTCCGTCGTAATTTAATAACGGAGGCAATTAATACGATGCGAGAACCTTTACTGGCAGGCATTTTGAGTTTACTGATTCCCGGACTCGGGCAGATATATAACGGGCGAATTCTTATCGGCATAATCTGGCTTATTCTTACAGGCTTTTCATGGATCGGCACGGCGGGGCTTTTCGGATGGGTCGTCCATCTCATCGCGGCATGGTGTGCTTACAGCTTTGCAAAAGATAATCCGATAAGGTGAACCAACATTTTCACGTGTCCTCCTTTTCGCCCGATGTTTGTTAACATCGGGCTTTTTTTAGATAAATAGTCCCGCCATCCGGAATTTGTTCCGTTTGTTCCACTTGTTCCATTGTTCCGGAACGGAACAAAATGCTTTGCCCCACTTGCCCCACTATGGGTGGGGCGGGGCAAGAATCAGCATCCATCACAGATTTCGATTATAGAGCCCAAATTGATAGAATTGTCATTTGCGCCTATGGTCAAAGAAGCGATTCCATTTGTCCTGATTCCGTTAGCGATTGCTGCGGGTTTTGGATTTTTTCATATCTGGTGGGCATTGACACTTTTCGCATTTGTCGCGCTGTTCATGCTCTATTTTTTTCGCGATCCAACCCGCATCATTCCTTCGGGCGAAGGTTTGATCGTTTCGGCGGCAGACGGCCGGATAACAAGAATAGACGATGGCGAACATTCAAAATTGGTCAGCGTTTTTCTGTCGCCGTTAGACGTTCATATAAATCGCTCGCCGATCGAAGGCACAATTAACAGCATCACTTATACGAAGGGCAAAAAAATGCCGGCAACCAGTAATGATGCAAGCCTTATAAATGAACGAAATTCGCTTGTTATCGAGGGCGTCGGCATTGCTGTTACTTGCACTCAGATCGCCGGAATTCTTGCGCGGCGGATTGTTTGCTGGCCGAAGCAAGGCGATAATTTAGAGCGCGGACAAAAATTCGGCCTCATCAAGTTCGGCTCAAGAACGGATATTCTAATGCCGGGAAATGTCGAACTGGCAGTGAAAGTCGGAGATAAAGTTCGCGGCGGCGAGACGATCATTGGAAGAGTGAAAATGTAAAAATGTGAAGAAGTAAGAAATAGTGAGACGAAGCTTTTTCACTTTTTCCCTTTTCCACTTTTTCACTTTTTCACTTTCATATTATGGAAAGCGACGATACAAAACCACCTCATCGAGGGCTAAAGAAAGGGCTCTATGTGATCCCGACCCTTTTCACCGCAGCAAATGTGGCGATGGGTTATTTGGCGATCCTGTCTTCGATCCGCGGTTTTTCAGTGTCGGTCACAAATCCGGAACTGGCTGCGAGCTATTTCAACAGTGCAGCCCTCGCAATTGGGTTGGCTATTTTGTTTGATACTGTTGACGGCCGGGTCGCAAGGGCCACACGCACGGCTACCGAGATCGGCGTGCAATTCGATTCGCTTGCCGACGTGCTGACATTCGGCATTGCTCCGACGGCTCTTATATACGCCTGGGCATTCGGAAATACCTTTACTGAAAATACGTTCGGGCACAATCTCGCCGTGTTTCTGCTTTTTATGTATCTGATGTGCGGCGCATTTAGGCTGGCGAGATTTAATTTGCAGGCAACACGCCCCGTTAAACTGATCGAAGGCGCGACCAAAGTCGATAAAAAGGCATTTGTCGGATTGCCCATCCCGCCTGCCGGAGGCTTGCTGGCGGCGTTGGTTCATTTCTCTCCTCAACCGCTGATCTCTCACGGGAATGAAGCGGCACACAGCTATTCCTACGCGCTGTTTGTCCTCGTTGCCACGCTGTCGATCCTTATGGTCTCGACCATTCGCTATACAAGCATGAAGACCGCCGGAAAAGGACGTCAGGGCTTTTTCCTCGTCATGGCGATAGCCGCAGGAGCTATGCTGATCTGGTTCTATTCGCAATATGCACTGCTTGCCATCTCAGCGATATATGTCTCTCACGGTTTGATATGGTGGATAATCCGTTTGCTAGGCCGCATTGCGAGACCAACATCAAAA
>CAZUEI010000094.1:0-4474 GCA_964618985.1 uncultured Chloracidobacterium sp. | reverse complement strand
TTTGATATGGTGGATAATCCGTTTGCTAGGCCGCATTGCGAGACCAACATCAAAAGCTAACTCTTAAGTAAAAGACTCTTCCTCTGACCGGGAACGCCTGCCAATAGACGTAACGCTGGCGGCGCGGCGCGATCTTGACCGGGTTTCGTCTATTATATCGTCATCAAACCTCCGTCCGGCAGCTACCAGTAATGCCATTAGAGAAAGAAACATAACGGAAATTGCGGTTATATGCAAAACAAAATCAAAAATGCTGTGAATGAGGATCGCAAAACAGCCGGCAAATGCTCCTACCGCAACGCCTCGGCGAAAGGTATTGCTTCGACGCGTATTTCTAATTCCCTCGCGGAAAAACCAAAACAAAAATAGACCGCCAATTATGAGGCCGATCAATCCGGCGTCCGACAATATCTGAAGATAGTCATTGTGCGCTTGCTCAACTAGGTCCTGGCCCGAAAGCGTATCAAACTGCGTGTAGGCTTGCGTGTAGGCACCCAAACCCGTGCCAAGCGGAAGATTGTGAGTAATTATTTTCAGCGTAACGTCCCAGATGTGAAAACGGTTTGAGGAAATATCCCCCGAGGTCGCAGTTTCAGCAAATCGTGTCAGAGAAGTATCACCGCCGACAAAGATCGCCCCGCCGACAGCGGCTGCCGTCAGAAGCAGAGACAAGGCGGCCTTAAGTACAAGTCGTTTACCGCCTTGTGTCCCGGTTGTAAGTATTATTAAAAGAATAATTTCCGCTATCAGGGCCACAAGGCCGCCGCGCGAACCGCTTAATAAAAGGGCTGAGGTCATTAGCGTGACGGCGACAATATAGAGCAGCTTCTTATCGCGTCGTACCGCTCCTACAAACAAAAGGCCGAGCGGCACGCTAACCGCCATTTCTATAAATGCCGCGAAATTATGCCGGTTTACAAATGAACCGAAGGGTATAGCGAAAGTGTGGCCATAAATTCCGTAGATCTTCGACGGGCTTAGCACCGATTGGAGTATTGCGTAAAACGCATAAATGAATCCAAAGACAATTATGAATGTGACTAGTTTACGAAGACGCTTGGCACTATCCAGATATACAAGCGTAACTGAAAAAAATAAGCAAAGCGCTAGAATGTGCAGCGACGTGACCTGCGTCGCAAACGGCTGAATCGAGATGGTTCGCGGTATGCCGGCTATGCCGCCCGCTTCGGAATAGGTGCCAAACGGAATTATCTGGATAAAACCATAGGCCGCCAGTGCAAATAGCGGCACTTGCAACACGCTGCCGCTAAATCGCAATTCACCGCTCTTCAAACAATCGATCGCCCAAAGCAAGATCAAAGCAGCAATAAAGAAATAGAACAAAGCCAAGGTCGGCTGATGCACCGCCCCGTAGGCCATCGTTGTAAAAACGATGATCGTACAGATAAGAAAGAATACAAGTTTGCTTAACCGGGACATAGATCTGTTGGCACTTGGCGTTTATTGCTTACCGCCTACTGAGTTCAAAATCGTCATACCAAAACACGCCCGCAATTGGACATTGTTCGCCGCAGAAAGCCCTTGCCGTTCGGATCGTGATGCCGCTGCAATTTTCCGGCGTTCTAAGATCGACCGTATATTGTTCCCAGTCGTTTGTTCCCGTCTGGAAAGGTTTTGACGAAGCAATTGGTTTGTCGTCGTTTGCATTAACGATCTCGAGCAAAGGCCCACCGAAGCTTTTCAGATTTTCGGTCCGCACCCAAAAACTCAAACGGTAATTCTTATTCGGCTCAACAGCCACTGTTTGAAAAATAGTGTACAAATCGGACTTGATGTAATTACGAAATGAAACTTTCAGGCTGCGTGCACCTTCATGCTTGACGCTGCCGTCCGTGGAAACGTCGATCTTCGAATCGGTCCGGTTGATCTGCCAGCCGAATCGCGAATCGTCCTGACTGTTTATCAATCGCTCGAAGCCAGGGTTGGTAACAGTTTCGGGACGGGCATCGGCATCTATCCCGAGTTGTCGTGCGAATTCGAGGGCCTGTGGAAAAAAACGCTGAATGAACAGTCCGTGGGCAATAGATTTAGCTGTTTGCGGATTTGCCTCTTTGTCTGTTTCCGACAGTAAATTCCATACCCGGAGTGCATCGGTCGCCCAGCCGCGCGCCGCAAAAAACAGCGCCAGGCTCGCTCGTGAAGCCGCGTCGTTGGCTGCCAGTTGTTCTACCTTTACCGGATCTTTGTCAAAATAGTCCCAGGCAAGAGAAAACACCTGTTCCCGATAAGTTCGGTTGCTCTCGGCAGCCTTTCGCAACTCTGCAAAAGCTTCGTCGATGCGATTTTCACGCAGATAGAAGTTCCCCAAATGCCATCGCGGGAAGGCGTATGCAGGTGCAAGCTCGACGGCTCGCTTGAATTCGTTTTCAGCAACCTTAGCCTTTTCAGCCTGCTCGTATGCTCTTCCCAGTTCAACCCGCCAGCGATAATCCTGCGGTGAAAACCGGACCGCTTCCTCATAAAGAGGAATAGCGGAACTAATATGATCGGGCGAGGTGCCATTCAGCTCGACCGACGCCCGCAGCCATTTAGCAACCGGATCAGTCGGAGCCAAACTGCTTGCGAAATCAGCCGCCTGCGATGCCCCAGGGCTGTCAGGCATGGTAAGACTCGCCATCATGCTGCCAAGCTGCCAACGAATTGAAAACCATCCGAAAAGGACCGCAAAGATGATCGCCCCGACAAGCACAAACCGGCACTTCAAATTCCGCGCGCTTTTTGTGATCACATCCTGCATCTATTTGAAAAAATCATTCATTACGTTAACGACATACTCCTGTTGCACGGATCGCAGCTCAGGATAAATAGGCAGCGCAAGCGTTTCCAGCGCCGCTTTTTCTGATTCGGGCATGTCGCCGTTTGAGTAACCGAGATAGGCAAAACACTCCTGCAAATGCAGCGGAACAGGATAATAGATATCGGTGCCAATTTGCTTTTGTGTCAAAAACTCCCGAAGTTCATCGCGTCGCTGAGGCACACGAATAACATACTGGTTAAAAATATGTTTGCAGTTTGCGCGTTCAACGGGCAGGCCGATTTGTTCGGTCAATCCGAGATCGGTGAACATTTGCCGGTAATTTTCGGCGTTGGCCCGCCGCCTTTCAGTCCATTTGTCGAGATGCGGCAATTTTACCCGCAACACCGCTCCCTGAAAACCATCGAGGCGGGAATTCAAGCCGACATATTTGTGGTAATACTTCTCCTCCGAGCCATGAACGCGAAGAGCAAGCAGCTTCTTAGCGAGTGCATCGTCGTTTGTCGTAACAAATCCGCCGTCGCCCATTCCTCCAAGATTTTTTGAGGGATAAAAGCTAAAACATCCGACATCTCCAAACGCACCGGCTCTAATGCCGTCTTCCTCCGCGCCTATAGCCTGTGCGGCGTCTTCGACAAGCGGAACTCCGTGCTTTTCACTGATCGCTTTTAACGCGGCCATGTCGGCACATTGGCCGTAAAGATGCACAGGCTCGATCGCTTTGGTTCTCGAGGTGATCTTTGCTTCAACCTGCGAAACATCGAGATTGTATGTAACCGGATCGATGTCCACAAAAACCGGCGTAGCTCCCAGCCGCGTTATCGAGCTTACCGTCGCAAAAAAACTGTATGGCGTCGTAATGACCTCGTCGCCCGGCCCTATGTCAAACGCCATTAGACCGAGCAATATCGCATCGCTTCCGGACGCGCAGCCGATCGCGTATTTTGTATCGCAATATGCCGCGAGTTCCTTCTCAAGTTCGGCGACTTCCCCACCGAGGATAAAGCCATTCGAGTCAAGCACACGACCCATTGCGTCCTCTATCTCAGGCCTGATTGCTGCGTTTTGTTCTTTCAGGTCAAGTAATGGAACATTCATCAGGAATTCTCACCACAAAGGCACAAAGAACACAAAGAAAAAGTAGAAATAAGATCTTTGTGTCCTTCGTGTCTTTGTGGTTTAAATCTTACCTAAACCATCTGACATTTGCATTTTAGATGTTTGTTTTTTAGCCTTATCACCATGATCGCAGACAAAAAGGCTCGCACCAGCGAAATCATCAAACGGTTGAAGAAGGCGTATCCCGATGCTCACTGTGCTCTAAATCATACGTCGCCGTTCGAACTGCTGATAGCGACCATTTTGTCTGCGCAATGCACCGACGCTCGCGTTAATATTGTGACTGCCGATCTGTTTCGCAAATATCGCGGCCCGGCAGACTTCATGAAGGTTTCACAGGCAGAACTTGAAAAAGACATTCATTCAACCGGCTTCTTTCGCAATAAGGCTAAGAACATACAAGCAGCTTGCCAGAGAATTATTGAAGAATTTCACGGCACTGTTCCGCAAACAATGGAAGACCTTTTGACACTCGGCGGGGTCGCACGAAAAACTGCCAATGTCGTTATGGGTAACGCATTCGGGATCGCATCGGGTGTAGTGGTCGATACTCACGTCTCGCGCATATCGCAGCTTTTA
>CAZUEI010000093.1:0-7505 GCA_964618985.1 uncultured Chloracidobacterium sp. | reverse complement strand
AAAAAATCGCTATAGCAAAGCAAATGATTGCCGAACTGCGGTGAGTGCGTTTTGATTCAAACCTTGGATAGTCGTGTGATGCTCTCATAATCTTTTTTTTGCGTGGGTACTTTGAACCTACCCGCCTATGCAGGGATAGTGTGAAATTCGCAATGTGCGAAGACTGATAACCGTTGTGAACTATGTGAACTAATTAAGAAGTCGCCCGGATTACTACCGCAGCATTTCCAAGATTATACAACTTCAAAACAATCTAAGGCTAGAAAAACTATCGCTTGTCGTAAAAATTTTTAATCGCTAAGCGCTGCATATATAATTGAGAACTGAAATGAAAAACGCAACTGGAAACTCAGCGATGGGATACTCGGGCACTCCTCTTGCAAAAAAATTAGGGATAAAAGAAGGATTCCTGATGCTGGGCATAAACGCGCCGGATAATTTCGAGCAATTATTGACTCCGCTGCCGCATGATGTCGAGATACTAAAAACGCCTCGCGCCGATGTTGATTTGATACATCTATTCACCAACAGCCGCGACGAATTATTTAGCAAACTTGCTGAATGTGTAAGGCTGATAAAACAAAACGGTACTATCTGGGTTTCATGGTATAAAAAGGCCGCAAAACTGCCGACTGAGATCACGGAAGACACCGTTCGTGAGGCAGCTTTTCCGCTTGGCCTCGTTGATATCAAGGTCTGCGCCGTTGATGAAAAATGGTCCGGGTTGAAATTGGTTATTCGTAAAGAAAATCGTATATAATAAGTGCATATACTAATTTCAGGAGCTTTTTATGCCGACGACCGATCCATTTGTCGATGCCTATATCGAAAAGTCAAAAGATTTTGCCAAACCGATCCTGAACCACATCCGGGCGTTAGTTCACGAGACGTGTCCCGACGTCGTTGAAACGAAAAAATGGAGTTTCCCGCACTTTGATTACAAGGGCGAAATGATGTGTTCAATGGCGGCGTTCAAGGAGCACTGCGCGTTTGGGTTCTGGAAACAGTCCTTGATGGAGGATAAAGCATTCCCTGCTGAAAAGACCGCTATGGGCAGCTTTGGGCGAATCACCTCGCTGAAAGATCTTCCAAGCGACAAAACTTTCAAAAAGCTCATTGTCGATGCAATGAAATTGAATGACGCCGGCATCAAAGTAGCAAAAGCTAAACCTGCCGGAGAGAGAAAGGAACTTGTTGTGCCCGATATTTTGAAAGCAGCTCTAAAGACAAATGCTTTAGCCGCCGAGACATTTGAAAACTTTCCATATAGCTGCAAAAAGGAATATATCGAATGGATAACCGAGGCCAAAACCGAACCAACGCGTGATAAACGCCTGGCTACTACTATTGAATGGTTAAGCGAAGGCAAGCGCCGTAACTGGAAATACGAAAAATGTTAGTCAGCAGCCTACGTAAAACGACTTCGTAAATTAAAAGGAGAAACAATAATGCTAGGAATAAAACCATACATATCGTTTAAGGGTAACTGCAAAGAGGCAATTGATTTTTACAAGGAAAAACTTGGGGCCGAAGTACTCTTTTCGCAGACTTACGGCGATTCACCGATGGCCGAATGGGCTCCTGACAACCCCGGCTTGATAATGCATACCAGCATTAAGATCGGCGATTCGGTGATAATGGCCTGCGACAACGTTTGTGATGACCAAAATCCGACGATCGTCGGCAATAATATCTCGCTTGCAATGGGTACCAACAAAGTCGCTGAGGCCGAAAATGCGTTCGATCAGTTGTCGGAAGGCGCGACGATCGTCATGCCGATGCAGGAGACATTCTGGGCCGAGCGATTTGGGATGCTGACGGACAAGTTTGGCATCAACTGGATGTTCAACTGCGACAAACCGGAGAGCGACCACGCGAAGGCGACAGCTTAAGGGTGAAAAAAGGCGTGGGACACGCGGGACACTTGGGACAGTTGGGACAGTTGGGACACGTGGGACACCTGGGACAGATGGGACAGGGCGTTTTGTGAAAGTCTAATGTTTGCAATACTTTATGTGTCCCTTCACTTTTGGATCGGTAATAATCTGTAACACATTGTAATAATTTGTATTACAAACCGACGCCAATTAGGAGATCTTAAATACTAAAATCATATGGCAGAACCAATTCTCGTAGCTAAAAAGGACAAGAGCGAATTTTTCCTCTTGCCGCAGATGGCAAATCGTCACGGTGTAATAACCGGAGCAACAGGTACTGGAAAAACAGTGACCTTACAGCGCCTGGCCGAAGGTTTTAGCCAGCGCGGTGTGCCTGTCTTTATGGCTGACATTAAAGGAGACCTGACCGGCGTGACGCAGGCCGGTGGCGGAAACTCTAAGGTCGATGACCGAAATAAACTGCTCGGCATAACGCCGACATTTGAACAGTTTCCGGCTACCGTTTGGGACGTTTTTGGCAAGCAGGGGCATCCCCTGAGGGCGACCATCTCGGAAATGGGGCCGCTGTTGATCGCGCGTTTACTGCAATTAAACGAGGTGCAGGAAGGCGTGCTTGCGATCGCGTTCAAGTATGCCGATGACAACGGCCTGATGTTGATCGATCTCAAGGATCTGCAATCGCTGATGCAGCATGTCGGCGAGAACGCTGATCAATTAACATTGCAATACGGTAATGTTTCGTCGGCGTCGGTCGGCGCGATACAGCGAGGCCTGCTGCAGATAGACGAACAGGGCGGCGATCTTTTCTTTGGCGAGCCTGCGGTCAAGCTAGACGATTTTATGCAGACGTCCAGTGGCAAAGGCGTCCTCAATCTGCTCGCGGCTGATCAGCTTGTCCAGGCGCCGAAACTCTATTCGACATTTTTACTATGGCTGCTGTCCGAGCTTTTTGAGTCGCTGCCCGAAGCAGGCGATCTCGAAAAACCAAAACTCGTTTTCTTTTTCGACGAAGCGCACCTTCTTTTCAACGACGCCCCGCAGTCATTGATCGAAAAGGTCGAACAGGTAGTCAGGCTTATTCGGTCAAAAGGCGTCGGCGTTTATTTCGTCACGCAGAATCCAGCCGACATTCCCGAAAAGGTTTTGGCGCAGCTTGGCAACCGTGTTCAGCACGCTTTGCGGGCATACACGCCGCAGGAACAAAAAGGCGTCCGTGCCGCCGCATCGTCGTTCCGTGTAAATCCAAAACTCGATACCGAAACCGTCATCACCGAACTTGGCGTCGGCGAAGTTCTCATCTCGACGCTCGACGAAAAAGGTGTTCCGACTATTGTGGATAGGGCATTTGTTGTTCCGCCGGTGGGCCATATCGGCCCGATCACACCGGAACAGCGTGCGGCATTGATAGCAAACTCGCTCGTCGCCGGTGCATATGAAAATGCGATAGATCGCGAATCTGCCTTTGAGATGTTAAAGGTCAAACATGATGCAAAGGTTGCTGAGCAGCAAGCGATTGCGGAACAGCAGGCAGCCGCGAAACAGGCGGAAACCGAGGCAAAGGCAGCGCGTGCGGCCGCAAGAGCCCCGGACTCCGTCTGGGAATCGATAGGCAAGAGTGCCGCTCGCGCAGCAACGACCAGCATCGCCCGTTCGGTCGGAACAAAACTTGTCCGGGGGGTTCTGGGCGGCCTATTGGGAGGAAAGAAAAGCTGGTTCTAATTAAATGGCTAGAGATTGGAGCACATTCACACGCCGCATAACTGTCGATGCCCCGACGCAAACGATATATGACGCGTGGGCTGTGCCGTCACAGATCGAGCGTTGGTTTTTGCGCACAGCGGATTATGTCGGGGTTGACGGCAAGCCAAAAGACCGCGATGTCGCGGTTGAAAATGGCGATTCATATCTTTGGCGTTGGCACGGATTTCTCGATGATGTAAATGAGAAAGGCTCGATTGTTGAAGCAAACGCCACTAACAAATTTGCATTTACGTTTACGCAGGATTGTCTCGTTACTGTATCGATCAAAAATGAAAATGGCGAGACGGTCGTCGAGCTAACTCAAAGCCGCATACCAGACGATCCCGAGCACGGAATTTACGTTGATTGTTCTTACGGTTGGGCATTTTATCTTGGCAATCTGAAGTCAGTCCTCGAGGGAGGCATCGATCTGCGAAATAAAAATGTTGATATTAAAAATGTTGTAAATTCTTGAGGTGATTATGGCTGGAAAAAATATTTTGCTTCTTGTCGGAACCGGCAAGGGATTGTTCATTTTGAAACGGGGCGGCAATGGGCAGTGGAAAATGGACGGGCCGCATTTTCCCGGACTCGCCGTTTTTTCCGCGTTCTTAGATCAGCGCAAAGGCCGCAGCGATATCTGGGCGGCACCTGCAAGCTGGCATTTCGGTGCAGAGCTGTGTAAGAGCACTGATATGGGCAAAACGTGGGACCAACCGGAGAAACGCCGGATCAAGATGCCGGCCAATACAAAAAAATCTCTCGAAAATATCTGGCAGATCGCTCCCGGTGCCGACCCAAATACATTGTATGTCGGAGCCGCGCCCGGTGCCTTATTCGAATCGCACGACGCGGGGGTGACCTGGAATTTGAATAAAGGACTTTGGAGTCACCCGCATCGCAAGCAATGGGCTCCCGGCTTTGGCGGATTGTGCCTGCACACGATCGTAACAGATCCAAAGAATCCAAATGACATCAAAATTGCTATCTCGACCGGCGGCGTTTACCAATCAGCAGACGGTGGAAAATCATGGCGATCAACCAGTAAGGGCGTGAGCGCGTACTTCATGCCGGACAAATATCCCGAGTTCGGTCAGTGCGTTCACAAGATCGCCCGGCATCCGCGCAAGAAGAACACATTCTTTTTGCAAAATCATCATGGTGTCTATCGTAGCCGTGATGGCGCAACGACGTGGCAGGAGATCGAGGAAGGACTACCGTCGAACTTTGGTTTTGGTTTGACGGTTAGCGACAGCGGATCGGTCTTTATCGTGCCGCTGCAAAGAGACGCCCAGCGTTTTACTTGCGACGGCAAACTCCGCGTCTATCGCAGTCGTGACGAAGGCAAATCGTGGCAGCCTCTCACAAAAGGCCTGCCGCAAAAAAGTGCTTACGAGGTCATCCTGCGTGATGCCGTTGCCTCGGTCAGCGACAACATTTTCTTCGGAACGAAAAACGGCAAACTGTTTGCTTCGTCAAACGATGGCGATTCGTGGAAAATGATCGAAGGCTCACTGCCCGAGATCTGTTGCGTCAAGGCTTACACGATCTAATGTCCGTCACCGTCCATCTCAGCGGCCATCTCAAACCGTTCACCGGCGGTGAGGTCGAGGTGAAATTGCCTGGCAATTTCGCGACTGTCGGCGATGCTCTCGATTCACTTTGGAAGCAACATATTGCCCTTCGCGATCGCGTCCTCAACGAGCAGGGCGACATCCGTCAGCATGTAAATATCTTTGTCGGCAGCGATGATGTAAAACGGTTGAATGGGCTGCAAACATCGATCAACTCAAATGACATTCATATCTTTAACGCCGTCAGCGGAGGTTAGAATGCGAAAGTGCTTGTTGTTATTTTGTCTTATCGGGATGACGGCTTGCTCAAGCGTTTCCGTCGCAACCAGCAATGCGCAGACAACATCCCTGGATTCAACCAGCACATCTCAAGTATGGGGCAAAGTTCTTGATGAAAGTCCGTGGCCGAAAAGCTATAACTTTCAGATGTTTGCTATCGGCGGGCGGCTTTTAACGATTCATCCGCAAGGCACATGGTCCAGCTCGGACGGCAAAACCTGGGCTAAGTCACAACTACCAAGCGCGATCAATAATCAGGCGTTTCTGGATTATGTTTTCTTCAAAGACGCGTTGTATGGACTTGGCTATCTCAATGGCAATATTGAACGATTCACTTTCAAGCCTGAGATCTATCGAACGCGTGATTATAAGAAATGGGAGACCGTCTCAAAAAGCAGCAACTTGCCACAACGCTTTTTCTATCATCCGTTTGTTTTCAAAGACAAGATCTGGATCATCGGCGGCGAGGATAAAAACAAAAAATACGACGATATCTGGAATTCCTCCGACGGCATAAACTGGACCAAGCAGAAGAGCGGCCTGCCATTCGGCGCTCGGAGCGGAAGTAGGATCGTTGAATTAAACGACAAACTCTATCTGCTCAATAACGATGTTTGGTCTTCGACTGACGGGCTGAGTTGGGTGCGCGTCACAAGCGAAATCGTAAAGGGCGAAGAGATCTTCGGATATACTGCGGTCGTTTTCGAACAAAAGATCTGGCTACTCGGCTGCAATCGCAACGGTCAGTTTTCGAGTCAGGTGCTTGTAAGCAGCGACGGCAAGACTTGGGAAGGGCAAGACGCACCGTGGTCACCTCGCGGCGGGATCGCTGCGGCGGTATTCGACAACAAACTTTATCTAACAGGCGGCAAATACGGCGGTGCGCCAAATCAACCGAATTTTGTTTATTCCAACGATCTATGGGTGTTAAGTCGTAGCGGCGAGTAAAGGAAATTGTAAATTATGAAAGCATTACTTTGGACGGCAGTACTGATTTGCTTTGTTTCTAATCTCTGTTTTTCGCAATTAAATTTTAGCGACCAGACAAAGAAATACATCGACTACAACGATCCGGTTACGGTTTTCAAAAATGCACTTTTGATTGACGGCAAAGGCAGTGCTGCCAAGCCAAATCAAACAGTCATTATTATCAACGGAAAGATCGACTGGATCGGAGATAGTGCGAAAGCAGTAATACCTAGTGGCGCCAAAATAATTGACCTTAGCGGTAAGTCATTGCTGCCGGGTTTTGTAATGATGCATGAGCACATGTATATATCGGCCCATTCAATTAATCCTCGTTACCTAAATTTAAGACAATTGCCGTTCAGTTTTCCGCTCCTTTATCTGGCAGCGGGCGCGACAACAATCCGAACTACTGGCAGTATCGAACCGTATTCCGATCTTCGGATAAAGAAAGATATTGACCTCGGCCTGTCCCCTGGGCCTTCTATTGATCTGACCGCTCCTTACATTGAGGGGAAATCAAGCATATTTCCACAGATGAAGGAAAACAAGACACCGGATGAAGCCGCTGCCTTTGTAGATTATTGGGCCGATCAGGGCTTCACCTCGTTTAAGGCTTACGTGGGTGTTGATAAACCGATCCTCAAAGCCGCCATTGATGCAGCGCATAAAAGAAAGTTAAAACTTACCGCCCATCTGTGTGCCGTTACTTACAGCGAAGCGGCTGAATTAGGCATCGACAGTCTGGAACACGGATTTAATGCAAGTACCGATTTCGTAAAAGACAAGAAAGAAAACGAATGTCCTTCCGGCGGTAGCGTTGCCCAATCGTTAGCCGAACTGGATATTGAAAGTGACGGGGTGAAACAATTTCTTCGGCGATTGATCAGTAAGAAAGTTGTTATTGATTCGACCTTGGCCGTCTTTGAAGGTTCCACACCCGCTCAGCCGAAACCGCCGGATGACGTTCTTAATGCGATGTCACCGGACACTAGAGATTTTTACCTAAAGAGGTATGCAGCATCCAAGTCTGCGAAAACTCCCTATG
>CAZUEI010000092.1:0-7551 GCA_964618985.1 uncultured Chloracidobacterium sp. | reverse complement strand
ATAAATCCGGCACCGCCGGTTACAAGGATTTGTTTCATAAACAATTAGCGAAAAAAGCCGTCAACAAAAGCCAAAATGGGAAAATAACATATTTGCATTTCCTCTGCAAAAAGTATTATTTTGTGGTTAAATACATAAAACCAAGATTCCTCGGAGGTAAATATGAAAACTCATTCTGTTTTCACCGCAAAAATCGCTTTCTCTGTAATTTTCCTTAGCCTGTTTTGTCTGGAGCAGTATACGTTTGCCCAAAACAAAATGGACTCGATCGCGAAACAGCAAGTGATGAGCATGCTCGACAATGTAAAAAACGCTATCAAGAACGATTACTACGATCCAAATCCAAAATTTGCCGGCGTCGATCTTGAAACGCGATTCAAGGCCGCCGAGGAAAAACTGAAAAAAACTGAATATCTTCCTGAAGCGTTTGCGATCATCGCCCAGGTGGTTGTCGACCTTAACGACTCGCACACTAATTTTTATCCGCCAGGGATCACTATGATCGCCGAGTACGGTTGGAGAATGAAGATGGTCGGTGATAAGGCTTTTGTTTCGACTGTTTTGGAGAAGAGCGATGCCGAGGCAAAAGGCCTCCGAGTCGGCGATGAGGTCCTTTCGGTCAATGGATTTCGGCCCACTCGGAAAGAGCTTTGGAAATTGATCTATTATTATAATTGGATCAGTCCGAAAGTAAAATTGACTCTCGACCTAAAAAGCCCGTCCGGCGAGGCTCGTCAATTGGTGATCGACACAAAGTTGACAAAGCTCAAAAAAAGCATTGACTTGGCAAACACCTTCGATGCCAATGCTGCGTCTCGTGAGGGCGAAAGATACCCTATTGAAAAGCATCATTTTCAGGTGGTTGAAGATGCAATAGTTTGGAAGATACCCACGTTCAGCTTTGATCCGAGGGATGTCGGAGGGTTTATCGGAAAGGCGCGCAGCAAAAAACACTTGATCCTCGACCTTCGCGGGAATGGTGGAGGATATGTTGTCACTCTTGACGAACTGGCTAGTTACTTTTTCGATCGTGAGGTGTTGATCGCCGAAAACAAAGAACGCAAAAAGATAAAGCCAGAGAAAACAAAACTAAAGGGCGGGGACGTCTTTAAGGGAAAATTAATAGTTCTCATTGATGCAGATTCCGGGTCGGCGTCAGAAGTGTTTGCGCGCCTTATGCAACTCGAGAAACGAGGCGTCGTGCTGGGAGACGTTTCAGCGGGCGCTGTAATGGAGTCGAGGTACAAGAAGTTTTGGCTATCAAGTGATGATTTTGGGGGCTATGGTATGAGCCTGACAATGGCGGATGTAATTATGCCGGACGGAAAGAGCCTCGAGCGCGTGGGTGTTATACCCGATGAGCTAATTCTGCCGACGGGACAAGACCTTGCTGAACGGCGCGATCCCGTGATGGCGCGCGCTTTGGAATTGTCCGGTCATAAAGTTGATGCGGGCGTCGCCGGTAAGTTTTTCCCGCCTGAGAAGATCTTTGAGCGAAAATTTTGAACGCTGTCCATTTTGCTTGTCAACTACGTTCCTCGTTCTCTATACTTAAAAATGAATGAGTAATCCGAAGTTTGGAGAGCGATCTTGAAAACTGAATTACATCGTGAGCAATTTTCGGCGGCGGGCTTTCGTTTTGCGATAGTCGTCAGCCGTTGGAATGATGCTCTGACTTCCAAGCTCGCCGACGGCGCTGTCGAGGCTTTGACAACTGCCGGCGCTGATTCTGATCTTCTTGAGATCTTCCACGTTCCAGGTTCATTTGAGCTTCCAGTCGCGTGTCTCAAGGCCGCTCAAAGCGGTGATTTTGATGCCGTTATCGCTCTCGGCGTGGTCATTCGCGGCGACACGCCGCATTTCGATTACGTTGCGGGGCAGGCTGCGGCCGGCGTCATGCAGGCGTCCATGCAAACTGGTGTGCCTGTTCTTTTCGGCGTAATAACAGCCAACGATCTTGAACAGGCAAAGCAACGTTCCGGCGAAAAATCTGACAATAAAGGTTACGAAGCCGCTCTTTCAGCCGTCGAAATGGTAAACTTATTTCGCGAGATGAATAAGCGCATTAATCAAGGCAGGGGCGACAAAGTTTTACAGAATGTCGTTTGAAAAAGCAGAGAAGAGTTCCGGCACAAGGCACAAGGCACGCGAATGCGCTTTGCAGATGCTTTTTGCGTTTGACATGACAGGCGGCGACACGGCCGCTCTGACGAAAAATTACTGGAACGAACTCGGCGAGACAAATATTGACAATAAAACGCGCGACTTTGCGAACAAGCTCGTCTGCGGAACGCTCGAAAAATTAGAGGCGATAGACGACGTCATACGTACCCGAGCCGAACACTGGCGCATCGAGCGCATGGCAATAGTTGATCGCAACGTGCTTCGTCTTGCCGTTTACGAATTTCTTCACCACGACACTCCGGATAACGTAGCTATTACACAGGCGCTAGAACTGGCCCGCAGATTTTCGACATTCGAAGCAACCCAATTTATCAACGGAATTCTCGATGCCATCAAACAAGATATCGAGAAGACATCAGACGTTGATGACAACGCAGAAAAATCAAAAGCATCGTCAAACTAGTTATCTTGTAATTCTGTGCGCGATGTTCCCTCATAAATCGTTACGGTTTTTGGCATTTTTGCGTTAAAATTAAAGTTTGCTTCTGCATTTAAGGACAAAAGTGAGCGAAAAAACAACGAATTTATCTGAATTTATCCGGGAAGCCTTTGGGTCAAATGCAACCTATGTCGAGGGCTTACTGGAGCGTTACAAGACCGATCCGACGCTGGTTGACGAATCGTGGCAGACGTACTTTAGCGAGTTGCTGAATGGAGGCCAGCCGTCAGTTGAATCAAGGGGGGAAACACGAGAGCCAGCGAGTGTGCCTGATTCTTCCGCTAAGTCTCCACAGGCCGAAACCAAACAGCCCGTCGCCATCCCGCTTGCGGCCAATACCGAAACAAAACCAATAACCGGCCCCGCAAAAAAGATCGTAGAGAACATGGAGCAGAGTTTGACCATTCCCACGGCTACAAGCTTTCGCGCAATCCCCGTAAAGGTTCTCGAAGAAAACCGCCGCGTTATTAATGAACACCTCGCTCCGCAAGGTCGCGGCAAAGTCTCGTTTACGCACATCATTGCTTGGGCAATAGTTCAGGCCCTAAAGGCCTACCCCCAACTGAATGTTGGGTTTGGCATCGTCAACAGCGTTCCATCACGCCTTGAGCATGAGGACGTGAATCTCGGCATCGCTATCGACATTGAGAAAAAAGACGGCTCACGAAGTTTGCTGGTTCCAAATATCAAGGGAGCGAACCGGATGAATTTCGACGAGTTTTTTGCCGCTTACAACGACCGTGTCAAACGGGCACGAGAAGGCAAACTTGAGATCGCAGATTTTCAGGGCACGACCATTTCGCTCACAAATCCGGGAACGATAGGAACGGTTGCCTCGAATCCGCGACTTATGTCCGGCCAAAGCGCAATAATCGCGACAGGCGCCATCGAATATCCGGCGGAGTATCAGGCTATGACCGCCGCGGCACTGTCTGCGATCGGGATAAGCAAAACGGTTACCGTAACAAACACCTACGATCATCGCGTGATACAAGGCGCAGAAAGCGGCTTGTTTCTTGCCAAGATTCACGAATTCCTTTCAGGAAAAAATGCTTTTTATGATGATGTTTTCGCCGACCTTGAGATAAGCTACCCGCCACTCCGCTGGGCCGAGGATAACAATCCATCGCTTTTCGGTGACAGCCGCGCGCAGATTGAAAAACAGGCAAACGTCCTGCAGTTGATAAACGCCTATCGCGTTCGCGGGCATTTTCTTGCCGACATCGATCCACTCAATATGACGTCGCACATGGTGTCCGAGCTCGATCTTGAGAATTTTGGCCTCACGATCTGGGATCTCGACCGCCAGTTCATCACTGGCGGGCTGCACGGCGAACAAACCGCAACGCTGCGGCGAATCCTTGAAATTTTGCGCCGTGCTTACTGCGGCAAGGTCGGTATCGAATATCGCCATATACAAAGCGATGAACAGAAGGATTGGATAAGGGCACGCGTCCGCGAGCATTTTGTGGACACGCAGCTGCTGACGCCTGAGACCAAAAAGGAGCTGCTTCAAAAGCTGATCGAAGCAGAACAGTTTGAGCAGTTTCTGCACAAAAAATATCTCGGACAAAAACGTTTCTCGCTTGAGGGGTGCGAAACAGTCATTCCGATGCTCGATCAATTGATCGAGGGCGCGTCTGCACGCGGCGTCGAAGAGGTATACATGGGCATGGCTCATCGCGGACGTTTGAATGTCCTCTCGAATATTATCGGTGATCCTGAAAAGGGAGACATGGCCGAACGAATTTTTACGGTATTTGAAGGCACATCGCATCCTGATTTTCCTGCAGACGAGGGCGATGTGAAATATCATCAAGGCGCAATTGGCACTCGCAAAACAAAGGCTGGAAAAGATCTGAAGATCCAGCTTTCCTGCAACCCAAGCCATCTTGAGGCGGTCGATCCAGTTGTCGAGGGCATGGCGCGTGCTCGCCAGGACGAACTGCGTGTTGGCGGAACAATACCTCGTGAAGAAGTTTACGATCAGGTGTTGCCGCTGCTTCTTCATGGCGACGCGGCCTTTGCTGGCCAAGGCGTTGTGATGGAAACGCTCCAGCTTGCGGGCCTGCCGGGTTATCGAACCGGCGGCTCTATCCACATCGTTATCAATAACCAGATCGGCTTTACGACCTCGCCCGGCCTCGGACGTAGCTCGATCTATTCTACTGACGCGAGTCATATTACACAGACGCCGATCTTTCACGTCAACGGTGACGACCCGGAAGCCGCATTTCGCGTAGTTCAGATAGCTTTGGATTATCGTCACAAATTTAACGAGGATGTTGTTATCGACCTCGTCGGTTTTCGCCGTCTCGGACATAACGAGGGCGACGAGCCTAGTTACACACAGCCCGTTATGTATGCCCGCGTAAAGGCGCATCCCGGCACGCGTCACCTGTATGCACAGCGGTTGATTCGTGAAGGCGTTATCACCGATGCAGACCTGACTGCGATGACTGACAAGGTTGTTGAGAAGTATGAAGGAATTTTGGCGCGGGCCAAAGATATCGCTTCGAAAAAGCACGCCAAAACGAGCCTTGCACAGCAAACTGTTGACGAAGATGGCTCTGCAATTCTCCAAACAGGTGTTCCGTCAAATGTCCTAAAGCAGGTTGCCGAAAAGATCTCGCTCGTGCCGGAGAATTTCAACATTAATCCCAAGATGGTCGGCCAGCTTGCACGCCGAGCCAAGATGGGAGACGGCGAAGTGCCGATGGATTGGGCGTTTGGCGAAGCAATGGCGATAGGTTCGCTTGTGCTCGACGGCTTTCCCGTGCGGTTTAGCGGCCAGGATTCCGGACGCGGCACGTTTTCCCAGCGTCATGCAAATATGTATGACACAATGACCGGCGACCGCTGGGCTCCACTCAACGAATTGCAAAGCGACGCTAACCCGTCGGCACGTGCATATATCTATGACAGCTCTTTGTCGGAATACGGAGTGCTTGGTTTTGAGTACGGCTATTCAGTTATCTCTCAGGATCAGCTTGTTGCATGGGAAGCTCAGTTTGGCGATTTTTCGAATGGCGGGCAGATCGTAATTGACCAATACATCTCATCGAGCGAGGACAAATGGCAGCAAAAATGCCGTCTCGTAATGCTCCTGCCGCACGGATACGAAGGACAAGGGCCGGAACATTCTTCGGCAAGGCTTGAGCGCTATCTACAGCTTTGTGCCGAGAATAATTTACAAGTCACCTATCCGACGACGCCCGCGCAGTACTTTCATCTTCTGCGGCGTCAGGTCAAGCAGGAGATCGTTCGCCCGCTGATCGTCATGACGCCGAAGAGCCTTTTGCGTCTGCCTGCCGCAAGCTCGACGATGGCTGAACTCGAATCCGGTGGCTTTCAGCCCGTCATCGACGACGCACGCATCACCGACCGTTCAAACGTAAAACGTGTTGTGGTTTGCAGCGGCAAGGTGTTCTACGACCTCGACAATGCCCGTGAAGATAGCATTAAAGGTGACGTAGCCATCGTCCGGCTTGAGCAATTCTATCCGTTCCCGTCTTCACGGCTGACAGAGCTTTTTGCTTCGTATCCGAAAGCCAACGAGATTGTGTGGACGCAGGAAGAGCCGCAGAATATGGGCGGCTGGACATTTGTCGAACCTCGGCTGCGCAGCATCACGCCGGAAAACGTATCTCTGCAATATATTGGACGTGCAGCGTCCGCATCGCCCGCTACCGGTTCGTATGCGATTCACAATCTTGAGCAGCATCAGATCGTTGCGGATTCTTTGACGATCAATGCGGGTGGAACAAAAGCGGCAGCGTAATTTGAAGCACTCGCATCCAACCCAAAACCTTATGAGATACCGGATCGGCCTCTCGTCAACTTTTGCAATTATTGTGGCAGTTGTTGTGTTGCTGGCCTGCCAGCCAAAGACCGTGAGCAGCGAAGAGCCTGCCAACGCCGCTACTCCCAAACCCACGCCTAATAACAGCGCACCGATAACGATTGCCGCCGTCGGCGACATAATGCTCGGCTCGCCGTTCCCGAACGATACTCGTATGCCGCCGAATGACGGAGCCGATTTGCTCGAAGGCGTGACGCCTATACTCTCTGCCGCCGACATCGCGTTCGGTAATCTCGAAGGCCCTATGGTAGATGGAGGCGTTTCATCTAAATGCCCACCTTCATCGAAGATGTGTTTTGCCTTTCGCGTTCCGACACGTTACGGCAAATATCTTAAAGCTGCCGGTTTTGACGTGATGAGCCTGGCGAATAATCACGCAGGCGATTTTGGTGACATTGGACGCGAAAGCACGCGTAAGGTGCTCGACGAGCAGGGCATCAAGCACGCAGGCAGCGACCGCGAAACATTTTCGACCGCGTTTCTCGAAGTCCGAGGCAAAAAGATCGCTGTAATCGGATTTGCCCACAACAAGATCACGCCGAACGTCAACGATCTGGCCTTTGCTCGCCAGCTTGTCACAGCGGCAAAGAAAAAGGCCGACATTGTAGTCGTCTCGTTTCACGGCGGAGCCGAAGGCACCGACCGCCAGCATGTGCCGAATGCTACAGAAACATACGCCGGCGAACAACGCGGCAACCTGCCCGCGTTCGCTCGCGCAGTCATTGACGCCGGAGCCGATCTTGTCCTCGGCCATGGCCCGCACGTCCTGCGCGGAATGGAGATTTACAAAGATCGCCTGATCGCATATTCACTTGGCAATTTCTGCACATACGGCTGGTTCAAACTCGAAGCTGAAACGGCATTGACCGCGATACTTGAGGTCAAGATCGGTGCGGACGGTAAATTCATCAGCGGCAAAATTCACAACGCCCGTCAGGAAGGACGCGGTATTCCTGTTCTCGACAACACGGGCGACTCGATCAGAAAAGTCCGGGACCTTTCGATCGCTGACTTCGGCACAAACGCCCCAAACATCGCCGCCGACGGCACGATCACTCCGAGTCAG
>CAZUEI010000091.1:0-7651 GCA_964618985.1 uncultured Chloracidobacterium sp. | reverse complement strand
AAATCTTAGTGTTCCCGGAAAGCACGGCTCTTCCGTAAAGGACGTTTCATTCGTTGTGCGTTCGGGTGAAATACTTGGCATTGCCGGAATTGAGGGTAATGGCCAGACCGAGTTGATCGAGGCCCTTTCCGGCCTTGCAAAGACAACTGGCGGAAAGATCGAGTTTGACGGCATAGAAGTGACTAACCGCACCGCACGCGAATTGAAAGAGCTTGGCATCGCACATATTCCTGAGGACAGACACAAACGCGGCCTTTTGCTGCACTCTGACCTCGCCGAAAACTCGATACTTGGCGTGCATTATCGGCCGCCGGTTGCCGCTGCTACGGGATTTATGAACAATCCGGCGATCGCAAAGCGTGTCGGCGAGATCATTGAGAATTTTGACGTCCGCCCCCCGGATGCGAGTTTGCCGGCAAAATCCCTCTCTGGCGGCAACCAGCAAAAGCTCATCATCGGCCGCGAATTTGAGCTAAAGCCAAAACTCTTGCTCGTTTCCCAGCCGACTCGCGGCGTCGATATAGGAGCTATCGAATTTATTCACAGCAAACTTATAGGCCTCCGTGACGCAGGCTCCGCCGTTCTGCTCGTGTCCGCAGAACTCGAAGAGGTCACCGCGCTCGCCGACCGCCTGCTTGTCATTCGTGAAGGAAAGATCGTCGGTGAGGTCGATCCGAAAGTTACTTCGGTCGAAGAGATCGGCCTGATGATGACCGGGGGCTAAACTAATGCAGACACAGCCGCGCCGATCTGCCATCTTAAAGAGCATTGCCCCTCAACTGGTCGTCAGCGATGTCGTGACTACGGCTGAATATTACCGCGATGTGCTCGGATTTACGATCCTGGGTTATTTTGCCGAGCCACCGGTGTACTCGATGGTCCAGCGCGATGGCGTTAAGATCCATTTTGGCAAGGCAGAATCGTCGGGAACGTCAAACGCCGAAGTGCGAAGCGGCAGTTTTGATATGTACATTTGGGTTTTGGATATCAATGATCTTTTTGAGGAATTGACAGCCGCAGGTGCGGATATTCTCGAAGGCCCCGTAAAACGCATCTACGAAAGCACTGAGGTCGTCGTCAAAGACTGCAACGGCTTTATTCTCGTGTTTGCCGATTAACGCCCGCTGCGCATTATGATGATCGTTTTCCGAACAATTGTGAAATGGCTTCAACGGCCCTTTCCAGATTCTCCATTGATGTCGCGTAAGAAAAACGCAGAAAGCCGTCTGCTCCGAATCCGGCTCCGTCGGTGACGACTATGTGCGCTGCTCGCAGCAGGTGATCGGCGACCGCAACAGAATTTGCGAATCTTTCGCCCAGCATTTCTCTGACATCCACAAAAGCATAAAACGCGCCTTCGGGCATTGCGCATTTGAAGCCTTGGATATCATTGAGCGCGGAGATAAACCAATCTTTCCGTTGCTCGTATTCGCCGGTCATTGAATTGACTGCTTCGATAGTGGCGTCAGCGTCTTGAAGTGCTTTTGCACAAGCGTATTGCACAAACGACGTAGGGTGCGTCGCGGAATGGCTTTGCAGCTTTACTATCGCTTTTGTCCATTCAGGATTGGCAATTGTATAACCGATTCGCCAGCCTGTCATCGCGTAAGTTTTTGAAAAACTGCCCGCTACGCAGACAAATTGTCGCAATTCTGCCGGAAGCGATGCCGAAGTGAAAGCCTCAGCCGGCGGATAAGCGAAAAACAAATAACATTCGTCGGTCAGAACGTAAATGCCGCGAGCTGAGCAGACTTCGACTATTTTTCGCATTTCTTCGGGCGGTATTACGCGGCCAGTTGGATTGTTTGGCGAATTAATTATGAGCAATTTCGTCTTGTCCGTGATCGCAGCAGCGACCTGATCTGACGTGAGCACAAAATCGGTGGCCTCGGTGTCGATAAAGACGCTGTTGGCGTTACAAAACGCGGCGATCGCGGGAAACGTCACCCAATATGGCTTTGGAATAAGCACATCGTCGCCCGGATTCAACAGCGAACATGCCGCATTAAACAACGCCTGTTTGCCGCCACACGACGCAGCGACCTCATTTGACCCAAACTCGGCGCCGAACCGCTGATAGTAAAACTCGACTAGAGACGACCGAAATTCCGCCAGGCCGGCTGTCGAGGTGTATTTGGTCAAGCCTTTCTCAAGGCCTTCCCACGCATATTTTTTTATGAATTCTGGTGTGTCGAAATCAGGTTCCCCGACTGATAGGTCGATAACGTTAACGCCCTGTTCCCGCATATCCGCTGCGACCTGAGCCGCGATCAGCGTCGATGATCCTTGCATTGCGGCGACATGTTTGGAAACGGGGAAAGGGTTGGCCATCAGGGTGATTATTCTCTTTCCAAAAATTCTACACGATTGCCAAAAGGGTCGCGAAACTCGAACCGTCGATAGTTTGGGATCGGGATGCCGTCGATGATCGCACATCCATTCTCGGATAATTTATTACGCCAGTGTTCCAGATTGCTCACTAGATAGGCAACGTGAGCTTTGGACTTTGCTCGATCTATACCGTTTTCAGTGCCGAAATGTATTTGAAAACTATCGAGTTCGAGCCAAAAGCCGCCGCGGCCGGCGAGTGATTCGGGCTTTGGAATTTCAATCATACCTAGAACGCCGCAATAGAATTCGCGAGCCTCGTTTTCGGCTCCGACAGGTATGCTGATCTGGACGTGATGAGCGGCTTTGATCATTTATTTCCAAGTTTTGCCCGCATCCTGGTTTCGACTAGTTCAGGAATTAGCCCCGCGACGCGCCCGCCGAGTTCGAAGACCTGCTTCATCAGAGTCGATGACACATAAGAAAATTCTTCGCCGGCCATAAGAAATACCGTTTCAATCTGAGGTTCGAGGCGGCGGTTCATCAGAGCCATGCGTAATTCGTATTCATAATCGCTGACAGCACGAATACCGCGAACGATCGCTGTCGCACCGCTCTCACGCGCGAAATCAGCGGTGAGACCTGAGAAGCTGTCGACAATGAGGTTGCATTTGCCGGTTTCGACCGTTGGCAGAACCTCGCGGATCATTGCACAACGTTCCTCGACCGAGAACATCGGGTGTTTGTCGGTGTTATTGAGAACGGCAATGATCATCTCGTCAAAAAGCGGCGAACTCCGCTTAATAATGTCGAGATGGCCGTTTGTTAAAGGGTCAAATGAACCCGGGAAGATAGCTCGCCTCATATTAATATGAAAATGTAGATACAAAGTAATTACGATTTGTAATTAAATTGTAACTTTGCCCGCTGCGGCCTATCGAAAACCAATTATTCGTGGTAATATTTGGTTTCAATATCGAAGTTAACATAACACAAAGCCGGAATGAATAAAAACGGACAAGCAGCGGCATTTTACGACCTCGAGGGGACGCTGATGAGCACCAACCTCGTGCATACGCTCGCCTTTTATGCCAAACGCCAGCAGGGTTTGTGGCAAACCGCAAAAAAAAGCGTCGGCACATTGGCAAGGCTGCCGTTCTTTGGCGTTGCCGATCTATATTCGCGGAATGTTTTTAACGAGGTATTTTTCAAAAGCTACGCGGGCTTTTCGCACGACCGCCTGCGGTATTTTTCCGATGAGCTTTTTGAAGAGGTTTTAAAACCCGCGATATTTCCCGGTACGTACGACCTGATCGCCAAAGGCAAAAAGATCGGCCAGCGTCAGATCGTTATTACTGGTGCTTTGGATTTTACGATCGAACGGCTGATGGACTATTTGGGCATCGACGATTACAAAGCGAACCATATGGAGTTCGTCAACGGGTACTCGACGGGGCGCATAATTCCGCCAGTGATGGCCTCGGCGACGAAAGCGCAATGGATACGCGAATACGCCGAACGCGAGAATATCAACCTTTCCGATTCCTACGCATACTCGGACTCGATCTCAGACCTGCCAATGCTCTCGATAGTCGGGCATCCCGTCGCTGTTTGTCCGGATTTTCGGCTCAAGCAAACAGCCCTTCAACATGATTGGGCTGTCTTGGACTTGAAGTAAGATTTTTTGCCGCAGATGAACGCAGATAGACGCAGATAAAGAGAATTTTATGGCTCTTCAATTACGCAGAAAAACACACGAATCGATAATCTACATCGACAAAGATTCCGCGCCGCGGATCATGCCATTTGGTGAGGATTTTATTATTGAGGACCTTCCGATCGGGACGCGGGTAATATATCCCAATCCGCCGATCAAAGGGCTGCCTAATCGCGAGGCCGCGATACGTTATGCGGTGAATCATCCACTTGAGATGGAGCCGCTTTATGCCTTGCTGGAACCGGGAATGCGCGTGACGATCGCGATGGACGACATTTCGCTCCCGCTGCCGCCGATGGCGACGCCCGATATGCGGCAGACGATGCTTGAGGTCGTGCTCGATATGTGCGGTGCGAACGGCGTTGACGACGTTCACCTGATCATCGCAAATTCGCTCCACCGCAAGATGACCGAGTGGGAAATGAAGCGGATGGTCGGCTCGGCGATCTTTGACGAATATTATCCCGACCGCTATTACAACCACGACGCCGAGGACGACGACAATCTCGTTACCATCGGCCACACGCGGCACAACGAGCCGCTGCGGGTCAACAAACGTGCGATCGAGAGCGACCTGCTGATCTATCTGAACATCAATCTCGTCCCGATGGACGGCGGGCATAAATCGGTCGCGGTTGGGTTGTGCGATTATGAAAGTTTGCGATGTCATCACGAACCGCAGACGATACGCGATTCAAATTCCTACATGGACCCGCTGGCTTCGGAGTTGAACCACAAGGTCATCCGGCTCGGCAAACTAGTTGATGAGCATTGTAAAGTGTTTCACATCGAGACGGCGCTCAATAACAAGATGTTCAGCGACGGCTATGACATTTTGACTCGGAATGAGGATGAGTTTTCATTCGGCGACCGGATGAAATGGGAAGTGATGAAGCGGACATTTTCGCCTTTGCCGCGAGCTGCCCGGCGCAAGATGCTGCATGCGATACCGGCGCAGTATGAGCTGATCGCTTGTTATGCCGGTAAAACTGAGCCGGTGCACGAAAAAATTCTCGAAAAGAATTATCAGCAGTATGAGATACCGGTCAAAGGCCAGTGCGATATCTTAATCTCGGGCATTCCCGACATTTCGCCGTACAACGTCTATTCGGCGCTCAATCCGCTGTTGGTGCAGGTGATGGCTCTGGGTTATCACTTCAATATGTACCGCAACAAGCCTTTGCTGCGAAGCGGTGGCGTGATGATCATTACGCATCCGTGTTTTGACGAATTCGACCACAATTTTCACCCGAGCTATATCGAGTTTTTCCATCGTTTGCTGCCCGAATCACGCGATGCGTTTTACCTGCGTGAAAAATATGAGCGTGAATTCGCCTCAAATCCGGCGTATATCGAAATGTATCGACGCGGCAACGCATATCACGGAGCGCATCCCTTTTTTATGTGGTACTGGGGCGAGAACGGCCGGCAGCATATCGGCAAAGTCATCGTTGCCGGTGCCGAAAACGCGCATGTTCCCGAAATGCTGGGCTGGGAACGCGCCGATAATTTAACCGAAGCCATTGCTATGGCTCGTAGCTACATGGGCCGCAACGCCGAGATCACAATGCTGCATCAGCCGATCATCGGGTTATGTAGCGTGACGGATTAATTCGCAATTATGAGCGGGGCAAAAGAGACATGGGAAAATTTGGCAGTGAACGACGCATATTTTGCTGTCTCTACGTTTGATAAATTTCGTGCTTCGAACATCGACGCGGAATCGAAAGAGGATTTTTTTCAATCTGGCCGCGATCACGTCGAGCGTATCTGGAACGAGTTAGAAGGCGGGTTTGGATTGAAACTGAGGCCGCGACGGGCTCTCGATTACGGTTGTGGAGTTGGCAGAGTATTACTGGCGCTAGCCGAAAAATGCGACACGGTTGTTGGTGTAGATATTTCACCGACGATGCTCGATGAGACGTGGAAAAACTGTGCCGAGAGCAACGTTGCAAATATTGAACTGCAAACGGTTACTGATTTTAGCAATGCTGACGATGAGACGTATGACTTAGTTCATTCTTACATCGTGCTTCAGCATATCGATCCGAAGATCGGGAACAAGTTGATAAGCAAAATGATTGAACGTCTTGTTCCGGGCGGTGTCGGAATGCTGCACGTAACATACTTCGATCCGTCGCCGATCGGTCGAAAATTACGCTTCCACATCTATCGTGATGTGCCGTTCATTCATACTGCGTTGAATTCAATTCGCGGAAAAACAGAACCGCTGATGCCGATGTATGAATATGATCTTGGGTTGATATACAAAATGCTGCGTGAGA
Source organism: uncultured Chloracidobacterium sp. (assembly GCA_964618985.1). Lineage (GTDB taxonomy): Bacteria > Acidobacteriota > Blastocatellia > Pyrinomonadales > Pyrinomonadaceae > OLB17. The sequence goes on along the minus strand of CAZUEI010000091.1, from coordinate 1,321 downwards.
ACGAATGCGGAACGAACTTTGTGCGGTTCAGCGATCACGGCTGGTTTGGTGAGTTGATATTTTTTAGGAAAGATGAAAAGAAAAACTACTAGGAGGAAAACGAAATGGGAAGCACAGAAATGACAACTGAAATGGAAGCTCTCAAAAGTAAATTGCGGGCAACGTGGATAGCGGGTGATTTTGGCGTGATCGCTAGGGCTATCGAGGAAGGAGGCCGCGAATTTGTCGAGAGGCTCGATCTGAGACCGGGAATGAAAGTTCTCGATGTAGCCTGCGGAACAGGTAACTTAGCTCTGCCGGCTGCTCGTCTTGGAGCTGACGTTACTGGCGTTGACATCGCTCCGAACCTGATCGAGCAGGCTATCGCGAATGCAGAACGTGAAGGGCTCAAAGCAAAATTTGATGTTGGCGACGCAGAGGCTATGCCCTATCAGGATGGTGAGTTTGACGTTGTGATGACAATGTTTGGCGCGATGTTCGCTCCTCGGCCGGACGTTACGGCGAGCGAACTGAAACGCGTCTGCAAGAGCGGCGGCTTGATCGCGATGGCAAATTGGACGCCTGAGGCGTTTACAGGTGCGATGTTCAAGACTGCTGCCAAACACGTTCCGCCCCCGCCCGGAATGTCGCCTCCGCTGCAGTGGGGAATGGAGGATATGGTTCGCGAGCGTTTCGCTGACGGCATCTCAGATCTCCAGATGCGCCGCGTGCCGATAATGTTTCATTTTGACATGCCGCCCGCCGATGTCGTTGAACACTTCCGAAAGTATTTCGGCCCGACACAGAAAGCTTTTGAGGCGCTCGATGAAAACGGACAGGCGGCATTGCGTAAAGACCTCGAAGACCTGTGGATACAACATAACCGCGCGACCGACGGCACCACAGAGGCTGAGTCGGAATACCTTGAAGTGAGGGCAACAAAGGCATGAGTAGGCATACTCAAAACGCGGAAGGGAAATTCTGGATCGATCAGGAGCTTTGCGCCGGATGCCAGGTCTGCATCGGCGAAGCTCCTGACAATATCAGATTCGATCCCGCTGTAGGCAAAAGTTACGTATTCAAACAGCCTGAAACTGCCGAGGAAATTCACGCCATTAGCGAGGCAATTATCCTTTGTCCGGTCGAGGCTCCAAAAGAAGATCAATAGATGAAACTTTCACCAACAGAAATATTTAAGGGTAAAAAGATCTTCTTCATTGGCGGGACGGGCTTTGTCGGTAAGGTCACGTTGTCGATGCTGCTGCATAATTTTCCGGATATCGGAAAGGTTTATTCGACGGTGCGCGCTCGTGATGAGAATGAGTCAAAGACGCGTTTCTGG